>NZ_JAYGHC010000017.1:24530-68975 GCF_034932285.1 Cronbergia sp. UHCC 0137 | reverse complement strand
TTAAGTTGACACCAATGAGCACTGCTAAACCCCTACCCACAGAATCAAATAATTAAGCCGTGTTTAGTATAGACGTTTGGTGAAAATTAAACCTTCACTTCCTATTATCTCTATCAGAAACTCCTCACCGCAACCAGATACACTAGATCATGAACCTGCATAATAAATTTTAATAACTTATGAGTACAGATAGCCCTGTTAATGGTAAACTCGATCCTGGATCTACACTTGGCAAGCGGGTGAGAAACTTTGTAATTGCCATTGTCGCGATCGCTTTGGGTGTTACTCTATTTTTAGGACTACGAGCAGAGTCCAATTCAGTTTCTTTAGCTCAACTAGATCAAGCTTCCACACCATTAGAAGTAGCAGTCACTAACGGTAAACCCTCACTTGTGGAGTTTTATGCTGACTGGTGTACTGTCTGTCAAAAAATGGCTCCTGACATAGCACAGCTAAAACAACAGTATGCTGACAAATTAAATTTTGTCATGTTAAACGTAGATAATAACAAATGGTTGCCAGAACTGCTCAAATATAGAATTGATGGAATCCCCCATTTTGTATTTTTAAATCAGCAAGGAGAAACCATAGCCCAAGCAATTGGGGATCTTCCTCGTAGCGTCATGGATGGCAACCTAGCCGCCTTGGTTACAGGTTCTACTTTACCTTATGCTCAAGCGATCGGGCAAGTTTCCACATTTTCTGCCCCCGTAGCCATAGAAGGTAGTCAAGATGACCCTCGTAGCCATGGGAGTCAAGTAAATCAAGGTAGTTGAAACAGGGAAGAGGTAACAGGTTAATATTACTCAAGCCCTTTGTTTTTAACCATAGAGCGAATCATTAATTGCGGCCAAATTAACAAAAAAAAGCTCATCCAAGTTAATACTGGAATAGCTACGAGGATAGTTAGCCAATTGATTTTAAAAATTAACCAGCTACTACCGATTAATACTATACTGGTGAGCATTATCGACCATGGTTGACACCACCAAGGCTTATACTGCCAAGGACTAAGTGATTTTTGTTCAGACATTGATTTAAGTTAAAACAGTTTTTGATGACAGTAGGGAAAAATAATATCTATTAATTCCTCCCAGACTATATCCCAGCTTGACACACCACAACCAAATTGGGATATTTAGTCAAAAATTTGGATTTAAAAGTCAAAATTGGCGTTATCTGCCATCAGGATTCCATTTTTCTAATGAAATGTATTTATTGTTCACCCAATCTAAAGCCTCAATTGCTCCATTAGAACTTAACACACGAAACCAATAAACAGTGCTGGTGCTTTTGTCTGGGTGATTTTCCAAGACTCTTACCACATAGTAAGGTTCTTCAGAAGTGGGTAAACTATCCACAGCAGCAGCAACACGGATACTTCCCCTAGAAAGTCGTTCAATTTCTCTGGCCTTGCGTTTGACTTGGGGTAGCTTCCAGACCAAATCAAGAGCTTTTTTTTCATCTATAGAATAGGTAGTTTGAGAAACATTAACTGTAGTAGATGGAGAGCGTGAAGATGCTATAGTCATCTCTACACCTTTTTTGTCATTTCGATCAATAGTCGAATATCCTACTAAAATTAACAGCAATGAAGCAATGAGAGGGTAATAGGTTAATTGTTTGATTAAGTTACCCCTGAGCATTATCGTATCCCTCCGAAAGAATGTAAGGTAGTGCCATGTATAATTACTATAGCAGGGGTTAGACCACCCATAATTATTTTTTCGATAAATCAAGGATTTTTACTGAGTATTGTTTGTTTTTGATTTACTGATTTTTAAGTAAATGAGCGATCGCACTTTTGGCAAACTTTATAATATATTAATAATCACCACATCTGTCTTAATAATATATAAGTTACGCATTGACAGAATCTATTAAATAAGCATTATCAATTTTATCTCTTGTAGGGTGCGTCAGACCCGATAATTGAGCATCTAACAGACTTCCTCTATCTGACGCACCGCACTAAATATGGGATGACAAAAGTGTGAAACTAGGCAATTTCTTTCATACATATCATCTGCATTTTATACAGTGCGTAAGTCCTATAATATAAAAATCCCAATTTGATATTATTTTTCATAATTACTACTCCGAATGATAAAATAACTAATTGATAAAGACAAAATAGCAATACCAAGGCCAATAATTTGTATACCTTCAGTTGCTTTCAAATCAAGAATAATAATTTTACGAGCAATGGCAATTAAAGAAGTAACAATCACCAACTCAATTTGTAAAACGTGCTTTTTTAAATAACCAGTGATATTTTCTAAAATCTCTAAAGCAATTAAAACATTTAAAAATAAACCAAAAATACTAAATAGGGTTTCACCAAAAATTTTTTCGGTTGGATAAATTATTTGCTTAACTATAAATATTGCTAAATCTCCAAGCGCTGCAAAAATCACTAAAATCATTAGCAGAGATAGCAGTTTAGCAACTAGCACTTCTACAACTTCAATTAAATGCTTAAATTTCTCATCACTTGTTAAGCTTCTAAAGCTTTTGATTAATTTCTTCATTTACCACACCCTGTCTAAAGTAGATCAAAAAACAAATAGACATCAACCGAACTTAAATTTGCGTATCCCACCAGAAGTATTTTATACAGCATATCTACTTTTTCAGAGATATTTGTAGCCCCCTCCTCGCTTGCGGGGAGGGGGTTGGGGGTGGGGTTCTTGTATCTCACTGAATCAAGTGTTAATAGTAGCACCCGATCATAGCACAAATGACTACAATAGTCCAGAAAATAAAAAAAGGAAGAACTATAACATAATTACTTCCTTTATATTCCATTAAAAGTGATTATTCAAACTATTTAAAAACCTGGAGAATATACCAACAGATTCTTATATTCTTCAATTTTGTGTATTTTTCCTTGAGCCTCAAATGACTTAATAATCGGTTCAGCATTACCCCAACCAATTGACTTTGTGTAAAACAATATTTTCCCACCAGGATTCAACTTACTCAAAAATAGAGCTATCAAAGATTCTTCATTATGATGCACAAAAGGAGCATCTTCCGGCATATAAAATTCCCCTAAATGAAAGAGTGACACCACATCTAACATAGGCAAAGAACGATCTGTTAGAGTGAAGATATCCGTACAAATCACCTTGTAATATTTAGCAAGCAAACGATCTTTAAGAGACAAACGAATATATTCTTGATGTTCAGGAGCAGAAGCAGTAATACCAATAATTTCATTTGGCTTTTCTAACTTCTGATTCTCTAGCCCTAGAATATGATGAGAGCCTGTACCAAAATGGAATATAGTCTGATCCTGAATATTCATCTTCTGCAAATATTCAATAAATTCAAGATCACATGGACAACGTTCTGGTTGTAATTCCCACGATGACTTTTCGCGGTAGTAATCTGCTCCTACCCATTGAGGTAAAACGGGACGAGAAAAACTAACAAAGTAGTAAAGTCTAGCTAATTGTCTATTAGTGAAGACAATATCACGAACTGTTTTTCTAAAAGTTGTAACCATAAATCAATCAACCTCAATATGTTGAATAGGTGAATTAAATGCTGCTATTTCTCGAATATTTCCTTCATTACGAAACTGACATAGCAATTTCAAACCCCGATGTTTTATATCCCATGCGTAGACCTTGAGATAGACAGCAAGCCAAGATAGGATGTTAAAAGTTCTCATTATTTACCTGAAGCTAGAGTAAATAACAGTAGCTATCTTCATCAACTTGCCTATATATCTAGAGAATTTCCCTGTTTTATGCTATTTCTCAATATCATCACGTACCGAGAATTAACCTAAGTCCCAAAAACTGAATGTAGATGCTTGAAGGATACTTTTGCTGAGTTTTTGGCAATACAAGCAAGCTTATCACATGAAAAATAAAGCTATCATTAAGTTCAAATGAAAATTTCATCAAGTTTTGCACTGAATAAATATATACTTAGTAGTTACGCATTGACAAAATCTATTACATAAGGATGATAGATTTTATCTATTGTAGGGTGCGTCAGACCCGATAATTTAGGAAACAACAGATTTTTTGGATCTGACGCACCGCACTGATTTAGATGAAGTCAGGTGCGTCAGAATCTGAAAGTTAGTGATTTTAGCCTAAATTATTCTGTCTGACGCACCCTACAGACTACAAAATAAAGCCTGAAACTAGGCAATTTCGTTTATACATATCATCTGCATTTTGTACAGTGCGTAAGTCCTAATACTGTTTAGACTGAACCGTATTGTCCCTAATAGTCTGTTAGTCCAACAATGATGGGTTTAGTTCCAAGACTGTGAAGTTAGAGATAAATTGGTTTGACATAAGGAAACTCAATACTTTCGAGATTTTGTTCGATTAGGCTTACTAGATCACTAATCTTGGTATAATCCAACTTATTGACTAAGATTCACGTATTTTGATCATTGCGAGGTTGACCTAACTATCTCAAACCCTGATGTTTCGTATCCCGTGCGTAAGTCCGAAAATTGATTGATAATCTGAGGAATAAAGTAAATGGAAGCATTAAAAGTAATTGAGAAAATAATTACTAACCCACCAATTCCCCACGAACCCTATAAACAAACATTGAAAAATTGGGCAATGTATTGTTTACGCGATCGCGGATTTATTGTAATTTATGCCCAAAATGCTGATTTTGCTGTACAATTTAAAACGGGAGAAAAACTATATTTTAAAGTCACAAACAACGTCATTGATGTAGATGGTAAGGTTAATTGGATAGTTTGGGATAGTACAACTAAAACTACCAGTTTGATTACTACCCAATCTTAAAGTAGGGAATTAATATTGATTACTCATCACTTTTTCATAAACTCCTGCACTACTTTTTTAGTAATTTCTTGAATAGCTGCTAAAGTTGGTGGTATTGTTTCACTTTCCATTTCCAACCATAAAAGATATTCAATATTTCCCGCAGGTCCAGTTATAGGAGACCAAGTTAAACCCTTATATTTCCATCCTAACTCCAAAGCTGCTGTTAAAACTTGAAAAATTGCATCAGCGTGATCTTCAGAGTCACGCACTACTCCCTTTTTTCCAACACGGGATTTTCCGACTTCAAACTGAGGTTTAACTAATAGAACAGCTTCTCTAGGAAATTGACTTAAACGCCACACAGCAGGTAAAATTTTAGTTAAAGAAATAAACGAAACATCCACAACCACCAAATCAGGAAATATTGCATTTTCAGAATATAATTCTTCTGGTTGAAGTTGACGTAAGTTAGTACGTTCTTTTAAAATTACCCGTTCATCATTTCGCAACTTCCAATCAACTTGTCCATAACCGACATCAATTCCATAAACTTGAATCGCACCAGATTGTAATAAGCAATCAGTAAAACCACCCGTAGAAATTCCCCCATCTAAACAAATGCGTCCAGCTACAGAAATCGCAAATTGTTCCAAGGCTTTAGCCAATTTTTCACCACCACGAGAAACAAAAGGAGGACGTTCTTTAACTTGAATTTGGGCTTTGATATCAACTTCAGCCCCGGCTTTATCAATCATCTGTTGATTTACCGTCACTTCCCCAGCCTGAATTAGCCGTTGTGCTTGCTGACGGGAGGGACATAAACCCAAATCTACTAATAGGGTATCGAGTCTTTGTTTAACCAATTAACTTGACTCTCCTGGTAATATTAGATTTAAAGCATGATAGATAATTTCTTCTCGGTTAACCAGCTTTTCTAATTCTTTTGGTTCATAACGACCTTCTTCTACTTCTAGGGAAGCTTCACCAATAGCATTTAAATAAGCTTCTTCTAAAGTTTCTAAAAGTTCCTCTTTTGTCAGATAATACCCTCCAGCTTTACGTCGCTTATTTTCACGCTGAATTTCCAGAACCGAATTCCGAATTGAGACTTCCCAGGAACGAGTTGTGCGATTTTCAGCTTTTTGTTTAATCAAGTGCAACAATAAAACTACTGCATAACTACGAATTGTCTTGATAATGTCATTTCGGCTCATTTCTTCTAATTCTTCAACTATAGTTAATGCACCTTGAAAATCACCTTGTAGGAGTAGGTTTTTGAGAGTTAAGATTTCTTCCATAATTTAATACCTAGCAACTGAATCAATGACTCATAGTTTTATTGTACAGTCATCCTACTCCACAGCCCCCAACGCCTTCAAAGTTAATATTTCCGCCCGACTTAACCCCTTCACCCCCCGAATCTTCAACCCTGCATATAACTGATGGTTAAAGGTAGCAATACATTCCCCAGTCCGGACATCCCACAGTTTCACCGTTTCATCAGCACTACCACTAGCCAAGGTCAGACCATCTCCACTCCAGGCTACCGACCTAACCGAACTGCTATGACCCCTACCGTGTACACACAAGTGGTCGCCTCATAGGTTTCAGGTTTTTTAGCCACTGAAATGCCTGATATTTTGCAAAACTCAAACCTCCATCTCTCTATAAAATTGGGATTTGGAGTGGCAAAACCAAGCGTTAGGTATGATTTCAAGACTTGTGTGTACACCGTAGCTTAAAAAGGGGGATTTAGGGGGATATGCGGATGTTAGATACCACACGAAAATCTTTTCAAACACCCTCTTATACGACTAAGTACCTTTATCTGTCAATAAATCCTTTTTTACATTACAATACTATAGCTATTTCTGTGTAGGTTGGGTTGACGTAAGGAAACCCAACGCATTTGTTGGGTTGCGTGCCTTAACTACGAATCACTGCTTTTTTCAATTTGGCTATAGTATTGACATTACAAAAAGTAAACGCACCTTGACAAAAAGGCCAAAGTGCGGTGTCTAGTGAGTCCGCGCAAACGGACTTGAATTGTGTAGCTGCGGTTTCTAATCGCCAAAATTTAGATATTAAACATCAATCTCGCTCAATTCACGGGTAATATGGTCAAAAGGCTCATCCACAAAGGCGGTATTAGCAATACCAGCCGCCGCAACTTGCGCTTTGACAATATCCTTCATAATTTGCACACCGCGAACTGTAGGACTAATGGGGACACCCAAAGAATTGTAAGTTTCCCGTAACCCTTGTAGCACACGCTCATCCAACACATTCATATTGCCCGCTACCACCGCATAAGTCGCATAGCGCAGGTAATAGTCCATATCTCGCAAACAAGCCGCAAATCGACGAGTTGTGTAGGCATTACCACCAGGACGAATCAATTCTGGCAATTCTTCAAATAACTTTGCCCCGGCCTGCTTGACAATAGCTGCTGCATTAGAATTAATCGCTGCTGCCGCTTGTACCCGTGCTGTACCGCTTTCAAAATATGACTTGAGACTATCGATCGCATTCCGATCAAAATAACGCCCAACTACGTCATAATTCTTAATCAAAGTTGTTACCGCATCACGCATTTGTTTTTCTCCCAATCATTAACTATCTATGGTTTGATATTAATTTGGCTGCATTCATGCACCAGTAAGTTTTTGTGCTATTTAAATATAGATTCAGCACAAAAGCCATCCATCCACTACTTACGGATTTTATGCTAAAGTTGACCCCTCTGAGATGAACTTTTTTGTTTTGTGCAGATTATCAGAAAGGTTAATATAACCTGTAATCCAGATGATCTGTCACAATAACTACAAAAATGTCCTAAGTCAAGTATTTACGATATTTCAGGTGGTGTGTCACAACTTGGATTAGCGCAGCAAGATGGGGACACTTTGACAGATACTTTGGTTGTACTTTAGAAAATTGGCTACAGAAGGAGTAAAAATGACAACCCCACAAGAAGTCTTGAAGATGATTCGGGACCAAAACATTCAGATGATTGATCTGAAATTCATTGATACACCAGGAACTTGGCAGCATTTGACCGTGTTCCATAACCAAATTGATGAAAGTTCATTCTCTGATGGTGTCCCTTTCGATGGTTCCAGTATTCGGGGTTGGAAAGGCATCGAAGAATCTGACATGACAATGGTACTAGATCCCAACACCGCTTGGATCGACCCATTCATGAAAGAACCAACTCTAAGTATTATTTGTAGCATTAAAGAACCCCGCACAGGTGAATGGTACAACCGTTGCCCACGGGTTATTGCCCAAAAAGCAGTAGAGTATCTGGCTTCTACAGGTCTTGGTGACACAGCTTTCTTTGGTCCTGAAGCTGAATTTTTCATCTTTGATGATGTTCGCTACGACCAAACTGCTAACTCTGGTTACTACTACGTTGATTCCGTCGAAGGTCGTTGGAATACTGGTAGAAAGGGTGAAAAGGGTGAACCGGATAGTCCTAACCTGGGTTACAAAACACGCTTCAAAGAAGGTTATTTCCCCGTTCCACCAACGGATAGCTTCCAAGATATGCGTACAGAAATGCTGTTAACAATGGCAGCTTGCGGTGTACCCATTGAAAAGCAACACCACGAGGTTGCTACCGGTGGTCAATGTGAACTAGGTTTCCGCTTTGGTAAGTTAATCGAAGCTGCTGACTGGTTGATGACCTACAAATATGTGATCAAGAACGTAGCTAGAAAATACAACAAAACCGTTACCTTTATGCCAAAACCAATTTTTGGTGATAACGGTTCAGGTATGCACTGTCACCAATCTATTTGGAAAGGTGGTCAACCCTTATTTGCTGGTGATAAGTATGCTGGTATGAGTGAAATGGGACTTTACTACATTGGTGGTATTCTCAAACACGCACCCGCACTATTGGCAATTACCAACCCCACTACCAACTCTTACAAACGCCTCGTACCTGGTTATGAAGCTCCTGTAAACTTGGCTTATTCCCAAGGAAATCGTTCTGCTTCTGTGCGGATTCCTCTTTCTGGTAATAATCCCAAGGCCAAGCGGTTAGAATTCCGTTGTCCAGATGCCACTTCTAACCCCTACCTAGCCTTTGCTGCTATGCTTTGCGCTGGTTTAGATGGTATTAAGAACAAAATCCACCCTGGTGAACCCTTAGATAAAAATATCTATGAACTTTCTCCAGAAGAGTTGGCTAAGATTCCTTCTACTCCAGGTTCTTTAGAATTGGCTTTGGAAGCACTGGAAAATGATCACGCTTTCTTAACTGATACAGGTGTGTTCTCAGAAGATTTCATTCAAAACTGGATTGACTACAAGCTTGCTAACGAAGTTAAGCAGATGCAATTGCGTCCTCATCCTTATGAGTTCTTCTTATATTACGATTGCTAATTGCAATATGTAATTTAGTAAATTTTTTAGCCACCCTGGAGGGTGGCTTTTTTTCTAAATTAATTGAGACGCGCACTCAAAAAAATACTGTAGAGATGTTTCATGTAACCTCTCTACATCTATAAACCCATTCTCATAAATAAATGGGATTAGCTCATTGCGGCATGACTGCGACTATAAAGCGCCTGAGTTGTGGAATCTATCTTCCCTTGAATGGGATTCCAATAGTGGGATATTTCTTCGGGAAGACCGAGTTCCTGTGCAGCACGCATCAGCATGGATTGTTGGCGATTCTTCACTTGCTGATGTTGACGTACCATTAACGCACGAGATTTTTCTTGAATAGACATAACCCAGTCCTCCTCTTTTTTTAGTGATAATTCGATTAATTGTTTCTCTTCACATATTCATATTAACAGAGTATTCTGTAACGTAAACTACAAAATGCCTATTTTTAACAAAACTTAATATTTTTATCCTCCCATAGAATGATGGTAGGAATCCTGTACTTTTAGTGACTAAGTGAAAAAGTTAATCAAAAATTAACAATTCAGCGATCGCTCAGGTATAGATAAGTAATGAGACAGAATTAATTACACAACTGGTTTTTCTGTTCCCTCTCTCAACGAATGAATTTAATTGTGTCCGACTACTTAAAACTGTTACCGTGCCATAAAAATAAGATATTGCCTCCAGGAGTTCAGGATGATTTTTAGTTTTTCTCGTTTTGGGTTATTAGCGGCCATAGGAGTAGTAACAATAGTAATTAGCCAGTCGGCATCTGCTAAAACGGCCAAAGAAGTAGCTCAAATTGCAATTCCGACGACAGTGCGAATTGATAATTTATTACACAGTAATTATGGCGGTTCTGGAGTAATTATTGGCAAAAATAGAAATATTTATACTGTATTAACGGCGAGTCATGTAGTGGGAAATTTAAAAAATAAATACAGTATTCGGACTAGCAACAAAAACAAATATCGAATAATTTCGCTGCAAAATTTGCAGAAAACTGAAAATGATCCTGATTTGGCAATTGTTAAGTTTGAAAGTACAAAGGAGTATCCTGTTGCACCAATTAGCAATTCCGATCAGGCTGTAATTGGTACAGATGTGTATATTTCTGGCTATCCAATGTCAATTAAAGACAATACTGAACGGGAATATGAGTTTAGAAAAGGACAAATTATTAGTCGTTTTGAGAGCAAACCTCAAGGCTATACGATGCGTTATCATCCTGTGATGGCAAGAGGTACCAGCGGTGGTCCAGTGTTTGATGTTAGTGGTCGTGTCATAGGCATCCATGGACAAGGCAATAGTGATCCGATCAGTTATAATGCCGTAATGCGAAGCAGTATGAGTGATCCTGTGATCAGAATTAATAGACAGAGCGATCGCTATGGGACTTCAGAAGTAGAAACAGAAATCAAAATTGGCTATAGCGCGGCAGTTCCTATTAATACATTCAAGAAGTTAATTTTTCAAGCTGGAATAAAGGTTACTTTTAAAGAAGATAATTCCCCTATTGAAAATCTTAAAGCTACTCAACCCACAAAGTCTGAGGTGAGAAGCTGGGAAGAAGATTTTGCTACTCAATAGACCTGTTGCATAAATACTTTGGTGTCGCCAAAATTATTCTGGAAAAGCTCACGCAAAGGCGCAAAGTTGCTTTTCTGCCTCTTAAAGAGGAACTATGAATGTTAAAGCGTGTATTAGTGATCTAGTCACCAATACACGTCAGGATTTACGCCATTACCGGATATTTTTAGGAAAATACTCAACAGTTGTGTAGTGCTTTAACTGTCTATATCCCTGTCAGAGAAAATAAAATTTTTCCGGGCTGATAAGTCATGTAGTGCTTTAACTGTCTATATCCCTGTCAAAGAAGATGAAATTCCGCCGGGCTGATAAGTCATGTAGTGCTTTTAACTGTCTATAAATCCCTGTCAAAGAAGATGAAATTTGACAAGGCTGATGAGTCATGTAGAACTGTCTATATCCCTGTTCTAGAAGTTGTGCCAAGGATGCTAAACACTTGCTGATCCGGTAATTTGATTCCTTTGTTGACACTTAAAACCTCCTGGAGAAGTTTTTAGTGATTAAGCAGCAGAATAAATATTTCCGTCATCTTCCATGAACTCTCTGCGTCCACTACCCCGATGAGGAAGTGGCTGTTCGGGTTGGGTAGGCCCAACTTTTGTTCTACTTGCAACTAACTCCTGTGAACTAGAGCTAGTCAGTAGAGAGGATAACTCAGAAATGCAGTTAAAAGCTAAGGAGCCTAAGACGAGACTAGAAACTAAAAGTGAAAATGTAGTACGCATAGTAGATGTCTATTTTAGAACTATCTAATTCACTGTTACTGAAGTTTTGGGGTCCCATCCGGAAAATTTTCTAAAAAGTATTGTATTTGACTGAACAAAAATCAATTTTATACATTGTCGATATGTTCAACAATGAACCAATTGCCAGATGAATTGGGGCGACCCCGAATAGTTAGTTTTTGTCCAGAACTCAAAGATTGTAGGGTTTCGTCAATGGGCGATCGCTCAGTTACCAACTGCCAAGATAGGCTAGATAATTCAGTTGGGTCTGTGATTTTAAATCTATAATTTTGTGGTTCAATCCGGTGGAAAACACCCGTAAAACCTAGAGAATCAGAGTAATTATCCTCATAACCCCCTAAACAAGGGCAATGACCACTAACCGGATAAAGCTCTGGATGCTCCAAATAATGAAGTTGCCAGTGGGACCATTCTGGGTGGTGAGGTGGTAAATTGTAAAAAGGAACAATAGCTGGAGGAGCGATCGCACTGTTTAATAAAGCTATTTGCAACGTCCTCACAGATAAATCCCTGGGCTGACAATTTAATTCCACACAGAGAGCCGCAGCCATACCTGCCGCTTGACCAATACCCATGACAACAGGTTGGAGTCGAGTAGCACCATTAGCAATGTGAGATACAGAAATATTTTTTTCACAAACCAGCAACCCATCTGTAGTGGCAGGAATCAAACAACCGTAGGGAATAGTAAACGGAGTACCCGTCCAGCGTCCCCCCCAGCGAATAGATTTAGGTTGCAGAAAAAACTTAAATCCTGGATAATGGTGGTCATTGGCATAATTACCAATAGCGATCGCATCTTCAAATAAAGACGCAACTCTACCCCCAGTCATCGGCAAAATATCCTGTTCACAGATGGTCTTTAATCCCACTAAACGGCGACTTTCCCGATAGTAAGGATGGAGCGCGAAACCTGGAGCAAGACTAGGAAAAACCCCTTCTGCCAAGCCATAACGCCGACCAAACTGAGTTTGAATAAAATGGGCAAAGTTTTGACTATGCCAGAAACATTCTTGAACAAACTCATGTCTCCTTACTTCCGACTCTAGCAAACGGCCAATTTCCTCACCGTAGTCATTGCCACAAATAGGCCAATTCATCATCAACTTCCCCCCTGGCAACCGACCATAATTTAAAAATGTCTCTGGGCTATAATCATCCCAAGCCCCCACAAACAAAGAAGAATCATAATTAGGTGCAGGGGTAATCTCTGGGGCAATAACTTCTCCAAAATCTTGCATCACCACTACCCCAGTCGGTGCTTGAACTGGATACCTTTCGGTCAGAGAATTAGGAAACTCTGGGGCGCTAGGTTCTCTCCATTGTGAATGCCATTCCCAACCCCAACGGCAAGGTATGGAAGCTAAAGCTAATAAATCGCCTAATTCTGTACCATCAAGAATAATTTTGGCAGTGACCGTAAAATCAGCAAAGCGCACACCAGTAACACAATCTCCTTGAGAAAATACCTCTAAAGGCACTTTTCCCGGAATCCAATGGAGATTAGGTAATTCTTGCACCCAATCGGCGAAAATCTCTGCCCCGATTTGGGGTTCATAACTAAAAAAGCTCACCCAACTATGATCTAATCCCCCTGGTTGACGTTGGCGTAATTCCTGTAAAAACGCACCCCACAACCCAGTTTGAAAAGCCTCTAATTCATTACCATCTGGCGCAGAAACCCCCGCAGAGGTCAACATCCCCCCTAACCAGCAAAATTCACTCACCAGAATCGTTTTCGCTCCCCTACGTGCCGCTTGAATAGCCGCAGCCGTCCCACCTGTTCCCCCACCTACAACTAAAACATCGGCTGTATATTTTTGAGTAAGCATTGTTTTTATGACCTATTAAGATGTAAAAGATATATATCAGGCATTGGGTGATTGGTAATGGGTAATGGGTAATGGGTAATTGGTGATTGGTGATTGGATAATCTTCTCCCCCTGCCCCCCTGCCCTCCTCCCCCCTGCTCCCTGCCCCCACAGGCACTAAAATTAACCTTACCTACCAGGGATGCCTAGAAACTATAATTTATGGGTACATTAAATCAGGGACTGTATTGAGTGAGGTAAAAACTTATATGGCAAGCTACCAAGAAAATCTGATTGACGAAAGCAATGGCGTAAATCATATAGAACTGATTGAAAATGTGATCAGCACTTTAGATCAAGATAATAGTGCAATGGTTAAACGAACTGCCGACGGGGGTTATCTGTGGAAGTTTAAATATGGCAGCGTAGAAGTATTTGTGCAACTTACTGGTATTAGCAATGAAGATACAATCACAGTTTGGTCTTCGGTGTTGAAGTTACCGGCCAGAGATGAACTTAAATTGATGCGAAATCTATTAGAGTTAAGCTGTACTAGCACCTTTGAAGCCCGATTTGGGATTATTGAAAATCAGGTAGTTGTAATTTCCATCCGTACTTTAGCAGAGTTGTCACCCAGCGAAGTCTCTCGAATAATTACCATTGTTGCCACTATTGCTGATAATAATGATGAACTGTTGCAAGCTGAGTTTGGCCTAACCTAAGCTTAATTGTGTCTGTAAATAGGTTGGCGTTAAAAATTGTCGGTGGAATAAGGCAGGGATAAAAAGGGTAGGGGTGTATTGCAATACGCCCCTTCTTTACACGTAATTTTAAATTAAAGATGGGAGTTGGCGGCATTAAATGTCCAGTAAGCAGGTTTGGCGACTAATTCCTTTACTAGAAACTTCTGGTAATGTACAAATGGCTATTGATAAATGGTTGATAGGACAACACCAGTTGGGAAAACAACCCCCATGTCTGCGGTTTTATACTTGGTCGCCACCCGCTATTTCTCTTGGTTATCACCAACGTCAATACCCGGAATTTTGGCAAAATTTAACTTGGCAAGGTCAAAAGTTAGATCTAGTGCGTCGTCCTACTGGTGGTAGGGCAGTATTACATCAAGGTGATTTAAGCTATGCTGTGGTTACATCTGGACTTGTGGGGAGTCGTTTACAGGTATATGGTCAAATTTGTGAGTTTTTAATTCAAGGATGGCGATCGCTCAATGTAAACTTACACTATGGTCAAGCTGGGCGAGACTATATCCGCAATCCTAACTGTTTTGGTACTGCTACTGGTGCAGATTTAGTTTTGGCTAATGGTAGCAAACTCATTGGTAGCGCCCAACTGCGGCAAGGTGAAGCAGTTTTACAACACGGTTCTATTCAGTTAAAGCCAGATCCAGATTTATTCAAACTGGTATTTGGTAAAGATTCTATTATCCCAGTCGAGTTAATCAAAAATTTAGACCAACAAGCAATCATAGATGCCTTAATTAACTCAGCTTGTGAATGTTTCAATATCCAGTTAGACATTCAACCCCTATCTGACTCTGAATGGGAAGAAATAATCTGAAATTTTTGGTGAAAACTAACACCCCACCCCCTAGCCCCCTCCCCGCAAGCGAGGCTACGGTGTACACACAAGTGATCTGATTACCCAAAACAAGCCCTGGCGATTAGAAATCACGGCTACACAAACAAAGTCCACCTGCGTGGACTGAAGAAAAACTACTTATTTTTAACCCACGGAGGTGGGTTTTGCCTGTGTAGTTGCGGTTTCTAACCGCCGATTTAATCTTGATAAGACTTGTGTGTACACGGTAGGCAAGCGAGGAGGGGGGACAGGAATTGGATTTGGGGGAAATCTTTTCCCTCTTTTTAATAATGATTCCCGACTTTGCGGTGGTGAACGGCTGTAAGTGCTTCTGGGTTGGATACTCTTCCTGCGTAGACGGTGCTGTAGACTGCCCAGTGATCTCCGCAATCCATTCGGCTCATTACTTCACATTCCATGTAGGCTAAGGCTTCGGTGAGAATGGGTGTACCGTTTTGCGCTGGTTGGGTTTTGACTCCTTCAAATCGATCTGCACCGGGGGCAAATCTTTTTAAGAAATGTTTCATCAATTTTTGATAGTTGTCCTCTTCTAGTACATTGAGAACAAAGCGATCGCCTACTTGCATTAATGACTCAATCGCCCGATCTTTGGCTACGGCGATGGAAAATCCCAATGGTTTAAAACTGGCTTGACTCACCCAAGACGCTAACATGGCGCTGGATACGTCGCCTTTTTTGGCGGTAATAATGTACAATCCGCCGCTAATTCTTCCCAGGGCTTTGTCTAAATCCGCACCAAGAGATTTCATGGCTTTGATACTGCGATCGCGGCTTACCCATTGTCCTAAGTCTGTTCCGGCTTCTTCACATTTTTTGTAGGTGTTTTCTGTCGGTGTTTCCCGAATCTCAATCACGGGAAAAGCTACATTCAACCCTAAAGCCCGGAATTGATTTAATAGAGGGTAGGTTGGTTCGTCGTTTCCTCCACCGGTTTCAAAGATGCCAATTGTCTGTTTTTCTTTGGCAGATCCTAAAACGGTGCTGAGGGCGGCTTGAATGGTAGGATTAGCAGAGGTTGGGGGCATTCCTACGACTAAACCGGCACAACGTCCTACGAGTTCCCGCAGTTCTTGTAGTTCTTGTCCTGCGGCTAAATCAACTAATTCCACCGCCACACCTGTTTTAGTGATACCATTGGCTATGGCTTGCACTAAGCGATCGCTATATCCATAACCACCCACATAAAACAGCCCCACTGCGGTTTCGGCTTTGGTTTGTCCTTGACTCCAACTGCGATAACGTCCAATTAATTCTTCGACGTTGTGATAAAGTAGGGGTCCGTGACCGGTGGCGACCATTTTAATTTTCGGTAATTCTGCCATCCTCTTTAAGGCAGATAATACAGAACGGGCATTGGGACCCATCAAGCAGTCATAATAATAATGGAAGTCTGCTTCAATGGCGGCTAAATCGTCGTCAAAGGTGCTATCTGAGCAGTAGTGAGCGCCAAAAGCATCGCAGGTGAACAGGGTTTGGGTTTTGTGGTCAAAGCTGAAAATGGTGTCTGGCCAGTGTAAATTAGGGGCAATCACAAATTCTATTTCGTGACCATTTCCTAAATTTAAGCGATCGCCATTCTTGACAATTTGCCGTTTAAATGCTTGGTGTACTAGATCTTCTAAAAACTGAATTGCGACTTTTGAACCAACTACAGTAATTTCTGGGTTCTTAGAGAGCAAATCTTTAACCAACCCGCTATGGTCAGGCTCAGTATGACTAATGATCAGATAATTGATTTCCAGGGGATTGATTAATCCTGTTAATGTATCAAAATACAACTGTCGAAACTTTTCATGGGAAGTGTCAACGAGGGCTATTTGCTCACCACGGATGAGGAACGAGTTGTAGGTTGTGCCATTTTGCAAGCCAAACTCAATATCAAAGCGATCGCGATCCCAATCTAAAGAACGAATAGCTGTCGTATCTTCAGCAATTTCTACAGTATTTATAGTTAGTCTTTTTACGCTGTTTAACTTTACTGTTCCTTGAGTTTGATCGGTGAGCAATACCATAACCCCCTCCTTGACAAAATGAGTATTTATGCCTTGATCTTTATTGTGGCACAGCTTTAATATTAAGTTTTATTAAAAAACCTATCATTGACTTCAGAAAAATAAAAGTGTGAACGCAAACAACGCTTGGTTAGCCTTAATGATTGGTAATTCTCGTCTACATTGGGGATTATTTCACGGAAAAACGCTGCAATTAACCTGGGATACTGATCATTTACCCGATTATCTCATAGAACAGATCATTAAATGCCAAATACCGGCTGATTTTCCTGACTCAGTTGCAGAAATTCCCTCAAAACTGGTTTTGGCTTCCGTCGTTCCCACCCAAACAGCGCTATGGACAATTTACCCCAAGGTGCATTTAATTACTTTAGACCAAATTCCACTCAAACAAAAGTATACCACATTGGGGAGCGATCGCGCTTTGGCTGTGTGGGGTGCGGGTAAAACTTTAGGATTTCCCATTTTAGTCATTGACGCGGGAACAGCTATGACGTTTACGGGTGCGGATGCTAATCAATGTTTAGTTGGTGGAGCTATTTTACCAGGTTTAGGTTTACAATTTAGCAGTTTAGGGCAAAAAACCGGACAGTTACCATTATTAAAAACCAACACGATTACGAATTTACCGCGACGTTTTGCCTTGAATACACCAGAGTCAATCCAAAGCGGGATAATTTACACAATTTTAGCAGGAATTAAAGATTTTAGTGCAGATTGGTTGACTTTATTTCCAGAAAGTAAGATAGTAATCACAGGGGGCGATCGTACCTTATTAAAGACCCATCTTCAAACCCAATTTCCAGAAATAGCAAAGCATTTGATAGTAGAACAAAACCTGATTTTCTGGGGAATTGAAAAAGTTATCACAGATATGAATTTTCCTTGTGAAGTGAGTATGTAATTATCCAACTTTAATTCATCGAATTAATTTACAGCATATTCTGTAAACTGGCGCATAAATGGAGAATGAAAACCAATGACAATATCTTGATTTGGTACTCCTTTCTTGACCAATTCTTCAGCAAAATCAACTTCTGTACCATTGTATTGCAGCCAGATTTTACCTTGTTTGATATCAAAATGTAGGATACAACCATAAACACGATGATCCTTTTCCCAACCAACATTAACGATTTGGTAATGATCATGTTCTGTATCAAAAATTAATTCGCGCTCAACATCATTTCGTCTGTAATTCTCACCAGCGTATTCTTTAATGATATTTTTAACAATTTCACGATATTTACTTAGTTTATCCATTGTTCTATCTCCTCTTTATTTGGATTATAAATAATCAATTTGATGTTTTGAGTTTTGATAACCAGTTGAATTAACTCTAATTTAAAAAATGTTTCGTAGGTTATATTGGGAACAGCTAAATACATTATGCGTTCTGGTTCTTTTTGGCTTATGGCAGTTCGATAGTTGATAAATTGACCTAAAGCTTTGTGAAATTCAGAAATGGCGGAACTGCTAACAAAACTCTTGACTTCAACCGCAATTTTTTCACCTTCTCTTTCAGCCGCAATTAATTTTTCAGCCGCTAAGTCAATATAAATTTCTACTCCACTAAAATCTAAGTACAAAGGATCATTTGTAATTTCCCATCCTGCTTTTTGTAATCCTATTTTGACTGTGTTGTGGAAAATGTCTTTGGCTGGCATGATGTTTTGATATATCACTTAACACGGCTTAATTATTGGATTATGTGGGTAAGGGTTGAGTATTGCTAAACCCTTACAAATCTCGGTTTTTCGTAATTTTGTAAAAGTCGATGTCTCAACCATTTTTAGTATGATCAAAATGAATTATTTATTACTCTTCATTGTCACCATTCTGTACAGAACGATGAAATTGGTATTAGTCTACTGAATATAAATTAATAAAATCAAGAATAGCTTCAGCGACAACTCCAGTACAGGATTCTGGTAAATTGTTTTCTCCATGCGCTATTATTTTTAATTCAACATTAGGGATATGTTGAGCATAAGTATTACTTCTAGCTTTCGCTATTGATATATCTTGTCCACCTTGTAAAATTAAACAAGGAACTTTTAGAGAATACAATCGTTTTTGCAATAATTCTGCCTCAATTTCTGGCTGCTGACGATTAAAAAGTAAATTAGAGGCTGTAGGATATTGTAAAAACTTTTTTCTTAACTGTAAATCATCTCTAATTTTATCATTCAACCTAAAAGATTTAATTAGAGGACTTAGTAACTGAAAAAATTTAGTTATTGGTGGTAGACAATTAAATAAACGTCGCCCTTTTTGCCAATATTCTTTTTGTCCTTCTACTTCTACACCTTCTGGCGCTAACAAAACTAAACCAGATATTTGTTCAGGATATTTTAAACTATAACTTGCCCCAATCCAACCGCCAAGAGAATGTCCTACTAAATAAACTTTTTCCAATTTTAACGCTTTTAAAAAATCCGCTAAACATTCGACTTGCAAATCAACCGAGTGATGAATTTTAGGATTTTCTGATTCACCAAAACCTAATAAATCTATTGCAAAACAATGGCAATATTCAGCAAGTGATTCCATTACAGATACCCATTCACTGCTATCATTCCAAGCACCATGTAAAAAAACTACTGGAGTTCCTTTACCAACCTCCCGCCAAAATAATAACCCTTGAGTACCTTTTCTCCTGGAGTTACGAAATAATGTATTCATTATTTTACAGTCAATGTAAACAATACCTACTAATTTTTGTTTTTCTATGCCAGTGTTGTTAGTCCATTTAAGTAATCTTGTAATTGCTGGGTGTGGTCATGAGACATATCTGCCTTGGGTAAGCTGTTAGGAGCAAACGCTTGAATTTCCATCACTTCTAAAGCATCTGGAATTGTCATTTCTCCCTGTACGTCAGCTTCAACAACGATACAAATTGAGTGAATGCGAGGATCACGTTCTGGTGAAGAATAAACTCCGACTAATCGCCGGATATTAGTTACTTCTAGTCCGGTTTCTTCCATCAACTCTCTCCGCACTGTACTAGGAACATCTTCTCCCCAGTCTACCATACCACCAGGCAAAGCCCAGCGACCATTATCAGTACGTCGAATTAAAACAATCCGACCATCAGGTAAAATCGGAATCACACTTGTACCAGTAATAGGGTGACGGAAGATGATACCCAATACTGTTTGTGCAAAGCGCCATAAGCTATGTATTGACTGCATCACTGGTGTAAAAAAAGCAAAATTTTTCAGTCTTCAATTTTCTACTTGGTAATTTATGGTTTTCTAAAGACCAAATCAACTCAAGGAAGAGATTATTAATTGAGTTTTAAAAAGCTCCAATTTCTGTGGTAGCTTGAATATCAGCAATAATCCATACTAAGCTAATTATGTCAATTCAGGACATTTTTATGGAGATTCTAGTTTTTTAAGTAGGTGGGTCAAAATAAATATAATACCGTAATCCTCGACTTTTTTGAAAAGTGCCGGATCTATCTCCTCAGCATTTTACATTAACAGGACTTACACAACTGGTATATCAATATGGTGCGTCAGGTATTAACAATCTATTTATTTGCAGGATCTATGCCGTCTGACGCACCCTACAACTTACACAACTTGTATACTCAAGAAGTTCATAATTTGCGTTTTTGCATCTTTGAAAGATATGCCCTTTAGGTAAAACCTCAAATTGTGACCTTGAGAAGTATACTTGACTAGATTCAAGACTATTCTTATCTTCTTCTAATTCTGACTCCTGACTCCTGACTCCTAGCCCTAACCAAAAGACTTTTTTCTCAGTATTTGAGGAATAATGATTAATTTAGCTTGACAAACAATATTTTATTAGGTTATAATTGTATGCTGTTCAATGTAAATTGCTATAACTAGGCTAAAAGTATATCAATAACATCGGTAGCTAAATATTGCCTAGATGCTCATTTTTTGTTGTTTATTCATGAGGTGAATATGGCCAAGCGCCGTAACCCGAAAAAAGAAAAGGCGCTACGAAACCAGGCTTACGCCAGAAAGTTTCGTAAACGGACTACTACAGGAAGAATGCAAAGAAGATTCCAGCAAAGACCGCCTAAGAGTGAAGAAGAAGAAGGAGCAGCAACAACAGCAGCTGATGTTGATTGATTTGTCTGTTTAGATCTTTGTCTTTCGAGTCTTTTAATATCTAAGGTGTACAATAGTATACTGTTTTTTGATTCTGGGTTGTCAGTGCTGATTACTGAGCAAAAGAAAGAAACTGGGACGGGCAAGAAGCCAGCCATAAGTGGTATTCTCACTCAGGAGTCAGCACTCAGCACTCAGGAGTTAGTAATCAGGATTCACCACTGATTTGGGTACGGGCGGTAATTAGGGCTTGCTTGACTTGAGTAAAGCCAGTTCCTCCGTAGCTGTTACGGGCTGCAACTACTTGACGCGGAGATATTGCTTGATAAATATCTTCTGCAAAGGCTGGATGTATTTGTTGCCACTCTTCTAACTGCAAGTCTTTGAGTAGTTTACCTGCGGCAATACTGGTTTTTACGACTTTACCAACGAGATTGTAAGCTTCTCGAAATGGTACACCCCGCGCGGCTAGATAATCGGCGACATCGGTGGCGTTGGAAAAGTCTTCGGCTACGGCAGCTTGTAGGCGTTGGGTACGAAATTCTAATCCTTCTTGTAGCAAAATTGACATTGCTTCTAGACAGGCTTTAACTGTGTTAACGCTGTCAAATATCCCTTCTTTGTCTTCTTGTAAGTCCTTGTTGTATGCTAGGGGTAGTCCTTTCATAATTACTAACATGGCTTGGAGATGCCCAAAGACGCGGCCGGTTTTTCCCCTCACTAATTCTGGTACGTCGGGGTTTTTCTTTTGGGGCATGATGCTAGAACCTGTGGCACAGCTATCTTTGAGGGTGACGAAACGAAATTCTTCTGATGACCAGAGGATCACTTCTTCTGAGAGACGGCTGAGGTGAACCATGATCAGACTTGCTGCACAGAGAAATTCTACTGCAAAATCGCGATCGCTCACACCATCTAAGCTGTTAGCATAAACACTATCAAAAGTCAATAGGTCGGCTGTATAGTGGCGATCAATGGGAAAGGTAGTCCCGGCTAAAGCACCGCAACCCAGGGGAGAAATATTCACGCGACGATAAACATCTGCTAACCGTTCCCAGTCCCGTTGCGCCATTTGAAAGTATGCTAGGAGATGGTGGGCTAGACTAACTGGTTGGGCCCGTTGGAGGTGGGTATAACCAGGAATTAAGGTTTCAACGTGCTGTTCAGCGATATCCAGTAAGACTGTTTGGAATTCCCGTAAATTTTGGCGAATTTGGTGGATTTGGTCGCGCAGGTAGAGTCTAGTATCAGTTCCTACTTGATCGTTACGAGAACGGGCAGTATGTAACTTTTTGCCCACATCACCGACAATTTCTGTGAGTCGTTTCTCGACAGCAAAGTGGACATCTTCGGCATCAATACCGGGTTTAAAGTTTCCTTGACGGTATTCTTGACGGACTTGTTCTAAACCGGTGATTAGTTGCTCACCTTCTGAGGGGGAAATAATGCCGGTGTGTGCCAGCATTTTAGCATGAGCTTGAGAGCCAGTGATGTCGTACTCTATTAATTCGATATCAAAACTGATACTAGCATTAAAGCGAGCGATCGCTGGATGTAAGGCTGATTCAAATCGTTGACTCCAAGTTTGTTTTGCGGTCATAAAAAGAGTAAAGAGTTAGACTTAGGAGTTCAGAAATGGTGCTTCAATTAAAATGTCTGAAAAATTCTGAACTCCTTCTCCATCAATTTAACCGAAACTTGTTAAAGTCCGTAACATATAACCAATAACTACACCAATAAATAAAGCCCAAATTTGTCCTGTGAGGACAAAGTGATTCCAACTTTTTTGCATTTGACCCAAAAGATCAGGGTCGCTAACGCTTTGAGCAAAGGTGATGGCATTGACAGGTAAATGCCAAACTAACTGAGAGATGGCATCATTAAGGTAATTCATAATTTATCAAAGATTTGGGGAATAGGTCAAGTTGCCCTTATCATACCCAGTATTTAACCGGAGTCCTTCACATAATCTTATTATTTAGATGATGCCAAGCGCAATTTTTCCGATGTTCGCAAAATTTGCCCTGCTAAAATCGCTGCACCAAAGCCATTATCAATATTTACTACACCGACACCAGCAGCACAGGAGTTAAGCATGGTTAATAATGGTGCTAAACCGCCAAAACTTGCACCATAACCGATGCTGGTGGGGACGGCAATTACAGGGCAATTTGCTAAACCTGCGACTACACTGGGTAAAGCGCCTTCCATACCTGCAACTACGATTAATACTGATGCTGATTCAATAACATGACGATTATTCAGTAAGCGGTGAATCCCTGCAACACCGACATCCCAAAGACGTTGAACCTGGAAACCTGATAGTTCTGCTGTGACGGCCGCTTCTTCTGCTACGGGTAAATCGGCAGTACCGGCAGAGATAATACTAATTTGACCAGGGAAGGATGGTATGATGTGAGGATTGGCGATCGCGCAAATTTTCGCCATATCATAGTATTGTAAGCCTCTGACTTTTTTTTGGAGAATCTCAAATACTGATGGTTCAATCCGAGTAGCCATCACTACAGAGTTTTTGTCACGCATCACTTCCATAATTTGAGCAATTTGCTCTGGAGTTTTACCAATTCCCCAAATTACTTCGGGAAAACCGGTTCTGATTTGACGGTTGTGATCGATTTTGGCAAATTCCCCTACAGGTTGATATTTTAAGTCTTGGAGGGAGTTTAAGGCCATGTCTGGTGTTATTTTACCATTGGCAACTGATTCTAATAGGGATTTTAAGGCTTCTGGTTGGTTCACTGCAATTTTTTTGGGTAAGTTGGTAATTGGCAAAAACTAACAAAGTATCTATCTAACACCATATCCCATTGGCGTAATCTCTTAAAGAGAAGAGTTAGATCCAAAAATGTCTGAATCAGGATTTATACTAAATTCGTTGGGAAAATAGACTTTTGCAAAATTATCAAAAACCCCTACCCACGAATTATGGAATAAACTAACCGCAGAGGACGCAGAGGACACAGAGAAATAAGAGTTTGAGTGGTTTTTTGCGTAATTCCTGAATTGAACAGAATTAAGTCTGTAGGGTATTTTTTATAATAATATGTTGTATATTAATTCTTGCTGGGAACGGTTGATTTTGCTATTGCACCTAATTGTAATTTTGGTGGATAGTTACCTTCTTCTTTGATGCGTTTAATTTCTGCATCGTTAATTTGTAAGTTGAATTTTTCGGCTACACACTTAACAATATCTCCCCGGTCAATGATACCAGCTACAGTACCAGCAGGAGAAAGTACGGTAATTCGAGGTAGCTGTTCATTTTCCATTTTATTAATTATATCTGCTACGGAAGTAGATTCGGTAACGGTAGGGATTTCGGTTAATGGTTGGACAATATTTTGCAAAGTTTGGGTTTCCCATTCACTTCTTTCAGTTGTTCGCAAATGATCAATTGTCACTAATCCTTGGTAACGTCCATCAGCAACAGCAAAGTAAATTTGTGAACTTGCGGTTTCTAAAAGGTAGATATCAGCAAATTGTCGTAATGTTTGTTTTGCATCTACTACCCGAAAATCACGGGTCATAGCATCAGCGGCGACTAATTTTAACAAGGTTTCTTGTAATGTGGTTATGCGGTCATAACTGTTAGCGTTGCGTATCCCAAACCAACCGAGTAAGACAAGCCATAAACCAGTGATTACTTCTCTGGTGAAGAAATCAATTGCAAATCCAAGAGCGATCGCACTATAACCTAAAATTTGCCCAGCCCTGGCTGCAATGTGTACAGCTTGATAGCGATCGCCTGTAATTTTCCACATTGCTGCTTTTAATACCTGTCCCCCATCCAAGGGTAAACCGGGTATCAAGTTAAATAAAGCCACAATTAAGTTAATTCTCGCTAAATCTCCCACCATCAAATGCAGTGCTGATGTATCAGGAATTAATTTAGATCCTAAACTTAACAATCCAAATAAAAGGATACTTACCATTGGACCAGCGATCGCTACTTGAAAAGCCTCCCCTGGTGTTTTCGATTCTTCTTCAATCGCTGCAACTCCACCAAACAAAAACAAAGTGATAGAATTAACTTTAATTCCTTGGGACTGTGCCACTAAACTATGACCCAACTCATGTAATAACACAGAAGCAAATAACAACAAAGCCATCACCAATCCAGCAGTCCAACCTGTAACGGTTCCCAATTCTTGATAAGCTAAACCAAAATTTAGAGTTACTAAACCTAAAATTCCAAACCACAAAGGGTCTAAAAATAAAGGAATACCAAATAAAGAGCCAATTTGCCAATTTTTTTCCATTTTATTTACCTAAAATTCACTTTATTTTTGGGAAATCCCCGGCTTTGGGAAGCGGGGAAAATTAATTACAATACTCCTATATTAGTCAAACCTAAAACCGCCGCCACGCCGATAATATGACCAAAACTCATGGACGCTAAAAATGTGCCGACACTAGGGTGATTAAACAGTCCGGGAAAGGGTAAAGGCATTTTGGGTCCTACGTGGGGATAACGGATTGTCCAACCAGCGATCGCTAACGCCAATAAACAACTACCAATGATAACCGGTGTCCCCGCCCAATTCCAGCTAGTACCCGTATTGGGAACAGTGGATTGGAGTGTTAATAATATTGATAACATAACTTTGATTTCTCCGTGAATAAACTGAAAGGTAAGGAGTCAGGAGTCAGGAGTCAGAATATTGATGAAATCAGGCCTAGAGAGAAGTTCGGTTTTCTTCATTTCATCACACTGAACTCAAAAAGCTTTTATTAGTCTGAGATCCTGATTACTTACACTGAAGGATTTTTAAAGGTGGAATAACTTCCATTTCCAAAACCAGCTATATTCATAGTCGATCTGTTTTAATAGCTGAATCCTCTGTCTATAGGAAGGATTAAATCATTTATATTTCTCAATAAAAATGCGGTAGGAAATTTAGTTTTCACCTACCGCCTAATTTTTACCTTAACTCAAAAGGGAGTATCAGGTTAAATCTACAAACGGCCAGTGTTAGTCAGTCCTAAAACAATACCAACACCAATTACATGACCAAAAGCCATTGCACCAATAAACGTGGGGATACTGATGGGAAGCAAAGGCATTTGTGGTCCGACTTTGGGATATTTAATCGCAAAACTTAGTAACAGGACTACTAGGCTGCTTGCACTGATAATGATACCGACAGTAGGACTCCACACTGGTGTGGCGGGAACAGATGCAGCAGCAGCTAGTAAGATGGATGACATCAAATTTTTTCTCCTGAATATAAAAAAAGAATGTAAGCCTACAAGATTATAAAATTACAGAGGACAAACAAAAAGCCTTTAAGCTAATTTACAATCTTTTTGTGACTATTTTTAATTTATCAGATTTAAATGCGGGTTAAAATTTGCGGCATTACTCAACCACAGCAGTCTATAGCGATCGCTGCCCTTGGTGCAACTGCTCTAGGATTTATCTGTGTACCAGCCTCTCCTCGCTATGTTACCACCGGACAGATTCAGAGAGCGATCGCTCAATTACCCAAAAATATCCAAAAAATTGGTGTTTTTGCTAACACAAGTATTGTGGAAATTAGTCAAATAGTGATAGAATCTGGTTTAACTGGTGTACAATTACACGGTGATGAATCAACAGAATTTTGCTACCAATTACGTCAATTTTTACCCCAAATAGAAATAATTAAAGCCATCAGAGTTCGCAATTTGCAACATCTACAAACAGCCGAGAACTACACCAAATATGTAGATACCCTACTACTCGATGCCTATCACCCCCAACAATTAGGTGGTACAGGACAAACTTTAGATTGGCAAATGTTAAAAGAATTTAGTCCCAGTTGTCCTTGGTTACTAGCCGGGGGACTAACACCAAATAATATCATAGAAGCCCTCACTCAACTTAAACCCAATGGGATTGATTTATCTAGTGGTTTAGAACGTACCCCAGGAGATAAAGATTTAGATAAAGTAGCCCTGCTATTTCAAAAATTGAGACAAATTGGTTAATGAGAGTATTAATCTAGCCAGGTAATATTTACTCAGTCTTCAAAATTGATATATAGCAACCACATTGGCGGTTGCTATAACTGCATAAGTTACTAAAAGAGGTCAAACGATGATTGTTATTACAGGTGCATCAGGAATGTTAGGGCAATTGATCCTAAAAGAACTTTTAAAGTCATTTTCTGCTAATGAATTGGTAGCCGCAGTCCGAAGTCCACAAAAGGTCGCGGATTTTGCCAGCTTGGGTGTACAAGTTCGGCAGATTGATTACGATCGCCCCGATACTCTGGAGGAGGCTTTTACGAATGCCGAAAAAGTGTTGCTAATTTCTGGCAGTGAAGTCGGTAGCCGCGTTCCTCAACACGCAAACGTGATCGATGCTTGTAAAAATGCCGACGTAAAATTGCTGGCTTATACCAGCCTCCTCCACGCCGATAGTAGTCCGCTGCCCTTGGCTGCCGAACATCAGCAGACGGAAATTCTCCTGCAAGAGTCTGGGTTGCCCCATGTTATCTTGCGTCATGGCTGGTATACAGAAAATTATACTGCTGGTATTGCGGCAGCCCTTAAATATGGTGTTTTACTTGGCTGTGCGGGTGAAGGTAAAATTGCCTCCGCGACTCGTGCAGATTATGCCGCCGCTGCTGCTGTTTTATTGACGAGCGATCGCACTGACAAGGTGTATGAATTAGCAGGCGATGAGGCATATACTTTGAGCGAGTTTGCGGCTGAACTTAGTAGGCAGTCTGGTAAGACTGTTCAGTATCAAAATCTAAGTCAAAACGACTATGGTCGTGCGTTACAACATGCTGGTTTACCTCAGCCAATTGCTTTGATGTTAGCGGAATCGGATACGGGAGCATCAAAAGGAGGATTGTTTGACGACAGCAAAACTTTGAGTCAATTAATAGGTCGCCCAACTACTTCCCTTAGCGAATCAATTAAAGCTTCGCTAACCACATAACAAGTTCTAGGCGATCGCCTAGAAATCAAGGCTCACAGTAATAGCGATCGCCTTTAGGAGATAGATTGTTGGTGCGATCGCCTATAACTCACGACTCATAGTAATAGCGATCGCTTTGAGAAGATAGATTGTTAATGTGATCGCCTAATCATCACAACTCAGAATAATGGCGATCGCCTCCTCCAATCTCATCTTCACAAAAAGCGATCGCATAACTTTAATCAGGCCAAAGTGATCGCAGAAACTTGGCAATTAGCTAAAAATAGAGTTATAATTCTCTATTGCGAGATCGGTAATCGAACTTGAGTTGATCGCAATAACCCACAATCAGGTTATCATTTCCCATATTTGGGTTGCGTTCCTTAACCCAACCTACAAGATCGGCGATCGCTACTCGATCCAACTGCAAGGATTAATAAAAAAGCTTTTTATTTCGCTTACTCAACTAATATTCTACGTTTTGGTGTATGATCAAGCAATCTACCAAAACTTAACTATTTTTTAGATTAAGATTAAAGCGTTTTAAGGATATTTCCAGAAAAACTTATACCAGTAAGTCCCCCAGAATTTGGGAATTTAGGGGGCAAGATAACGGTATTGTTTTTAGCGGATATCGCCTAAGTCCACTTCCTAGTATAGGGAAAGAAAAAAATGCAATTAAAAGAAATAAGGATTTCCCGTTTTAAGAACCAACCTGATGAGTGGTCAATTGAAGGAAAACCTCTAAATAATGAATTTGGACAATGGCTCTCTTTCGGTGGGATGAATCTCATCGTAGGGAAAAATGCAACAGGTAAAAGTAAAACAATCGATGCCATACGTCATATTGCAGACCTATTTTGTGGGGATGTGCAAATATCTCGGCTTAATTCATTAGGCTATGGAACAACTGAATATAAATTAAAGTTCGATAGTGATGGGGAAGAAATACAATACTATTTGGATTTCAAAGAGGGAAAAATCATTCAGGAGACTTTAACGGTTAATAATGTAGAAAGGTTAAACCGTACTGAAGGACTGCTTTATTATGAGGGAGCTAAGGAAAAATTAGCTTTTGAGACAGATGATGATGTATTAGCTATATCAAAAAGAGATAAAAAACAACATTCTTTCTTTGAAACGTTATATTCTTGGGGGAAAAACTTAAATTACTATCCTTTTGGCACTCCATTAGGTAAAAACGCTCTTCTAAAAGATATAAATCTGGTCAAATATGATAGTGACGAAGTAGATTTAAAAGATGGTGATGAAGTAACTCGAATTTTTTGTATGGGGGAGAAGCAATTTCCCAATTCATTTGTAAATACCATACTTGAGGATATGAAAGCAATTTCATACGATCTACAAAAAATAGAAGTAAGTCCCTTAAAAAAATTTCCTATTCCTGCATATGGCTTAAATGTACAAGAGAGAGATTTAGAGGCTATTACAGATCAGACAGAAATGTCTCAAGGAATGTTCAGGGCTTTATCACTCCTTGTACAACTCAATTATTCTCTGTTAAGCAAGACTCCAAGTTGCATTTTGATTGACGATATCGGAGAAGGATTAGATTACGATAGATCTAACAGCCTTATTGAACTTATTATTGAGAAGATAAAAGATTCATCTGTCCAAGTTATCATGACCACAAATGATAGATTTGTAATGAATAAAGTTCCTTTGGAATATTGGTCTGTTATTCAAAGAATACCCAAAAAGTCTTTATTTTATAATTATCAAAATTCTAAATCAACTTTTGAAGAATTTAAACGTACAGGGCTTAATAACTTTGATTTCTTATCCTACGAATACTATATTGAAGATTTTGATATCGAATAACAACCATGAAAAAAATTGCTTTTTTTGTTGAAGGACAAACAGAACAGCTTTTTATAAATAAGCTACTCATAGAAATAGCAGGACAAAAAAATATTTCAATTGAGCTAGAACAATTTCAAGGTTATGGAAGAACACCTACAAAAAATATTTATCCTAAAACAACTTCAAGTCCAATTTCTCCAAATCATTATGCTCTGATTCATGATTGCAGAGGTGATAGCAGTGTACGATCAAGGATTATAGAAAACTATCAGACATTATTTTTACAAGGACATACTCAAATAATAGGTCTGTTAGATTTTTATCCACAAAATCTATGTTTACAAACCAATCTAACTCAATTTGAAAATGAGTTGATAAATGGTACTGTAAAACGGAATCGCCAAGTAACTCCGCCTTTACCCGCTAACACTGCAATTGTGGTGGCTGTCAATGAAATTGAGTCGTGGTTCTTATCTGAATGCAATCACTTCACCTGTGTTGATGCGATTCTGACAAACTCTTTTATAGTATCAAGAGTAGGCTTTGACCCTTGTATTGATGATATGACTTTACGCTCCCATCCAGCCCAGGATTTACATGATATCTATCAGCTTGTAGGTAAAGCATATATAAATAAGAAAAAAGATACCGTAGAAAGAACTATAGAATGTTTGGATTATGCAAATATTTACATAAAACTCGCAAGTAAAATAACAAAATTAAATGATTTAGTTTCAATAATCAATACATTTTTGACATAATAAAGAATTCGATATGTCAAGATTATCTACTTCACCCTCAGGGCAAACGCATACTAATTTTGCGCTAACGAAAGAATAAGGCTTTCAGGAATTTATTACTGACGAATTATCTTGTTTTTCTCAACAAGCTCAGTTTTTATGGTTCTTATTGCGAAAATTATGGAGTATGCGTTTGCCCTGATTTCACCCTTACCTCACATTGTAAAGCGATCGCCTAATCATCACAACTCAGAATAATGGAGATCGCCTTTATGAGATAGGTTGTTGGTGCGATCGCCTTTAGAAGATTGATTGTTAATGCGATCGCCTAAAAATCACGACTCACAGGACTGGCGATCGCCTCCAACACAACCTTTAGCAGATAGATGATTGAGGAGATCGCCTAGAAATCACGACGCACAGTAATAGCGATCGCCTTGAGGAGATAGATTGTTGATGCGATCGCCTAGAAATCACGAATCACGGTAATAGCGATCGCCTTTAGCAGATAGATTGTTGGGGCGATCTCCAAAAAATCATGACTCATGGTAGTAGCGATCGCTTTTAGGCGATAGATTGTTGATGCGATCCCGTTTTAGCTATAGCAACCGCCAAGGTGGTTAGGACATCAATTGTTAGCGCAGCTTGACGTAACCCATTGATGAAACGAGTTTCACAACAGGGTTTTACTCCTGACTCCTGCTATATTTGCCATCAAGTTAAGTGCGAGTTAACAAGCCCGTTGCACGTCGACCGTATAACCCACATTTCGCAGATACAAAAGCAAATTTAGGAATTAAAAATTTAAAGGAAATAAAGCCTGAAAAGATTGTCTAGCAAAGATTTCAGGCTTTATTTTGGTAAAATGATCAAGTCTTGAAAAAAAAGGGAAAAACCATGAAAGAGTCAAAAGAAGCTATACAAGCCCTATATAGGTAAGGGAGAAAATTATTTCTTTTCCCCCTTTTTTTCAATCACCAATTCCTAAAAGAATGCTGCTTGATGGCGAATCAAATTAAAAAATTCTTCACGGGTTTTGTGTTCTTCTTTAAACACACCGACCATAGAACTGGTAACTGTCCAAGAACCAGGTTTTTGTACACCACGCATCACCATGCACATATGGGAGGCTTCCATCACCACAGCCACACCCTTGGGTTCAAGAATAGTTTGAACTGCTTCAGCGATTTGTCGAGTCAGTCTCTCTTGAACTTGTAACCGACGAGAATACATCTCCACAATTCGAGCTAGTTTACTTAATCCTACAACTTTTTGATTGGGAATATAGGCAACGTGCGCTCTACCCATAAATGGCAACATATGATGTTCGCATAGACTAAAGAAATTAATATCTCTAACTAGTACCATTTCATCATGTCCTTCATCAAAAATGGCACCATTAATTAGTTCTTCTAAAGATTGGTTATAGCCACTGGTGAGAAACATCATTGCCTCAGCAACACGCTTGGGGGTTTTGAGTAGTCCTTCCCGTTCAGGATCTTCTCCAACCCCTACAATCATCGTCCGCACAGATTCCATCATTTGCTCCATATTTTCCACTGTGGGTGGACGCAAATTTGGTTGTCTTCCTTCATGAGTATTGCGATCAGGTCTGGTAGTGATCGCTTCTGCTAAATCGGGAATTAGAGGAGATTGTAAACGATTAGAACCGTTGGAACTAGCGGTAGTCATGGTATCTGTCTTGGTGAAGGTTTGAATAAGTGATGAGTGATGAGTTGAAAATCAGGAGTTATACTAGATGAGAGGGTTGAACGTCTTTTTGTCTGCAATTAGAGAACCCCAGCATTTGACATTAGGGTTAATTCTTCAATTACTGCCTGTTGCGGTAATAGGGCAATATGGAGAATTGTCTGAGCCACAATTTCTGGCGTTAACATTTTGGAACGGTCAAAGTTAGCATTGACTGTTGCTGTATCCCAAAGTTCAGTATTGACGGCACCGGGACATATAGTGGTGACGCGAATGCCGTGGCTTCGTTCTTCTTGTGCCAGTGTTTGAGAAAAAGCTAATAACCCGGCTTTGCTAACGGTGTATGCTCCCCAACCAGGAAAGGATTGTTTGGCGGCTATGGAGGCAACATTGATAATTGTTCCTTTACCGCGCTGTCGCATTCCTGGCAAAATTCCCATTACGCACTGAAACACACTGGTGAGATTTAAGTTAATTACTTGCTGCCAGTCGTCTAGCGGGGTTTCACTTAAATTACCTGTGTATGCAATACCAGCGTTGTTTACTAATATGTCTATGTCACCAAATTCCTGGGCGATCGCTTGCATCTTGGTTTGTACCTCAGATACACAAGCTAGATCCATTGGAAAGGCTTTTGCTTCTACGCCAAATTTTTTTGCTGCTTCTGCTACTGCCTCCAATTTGTCCCCAGAACGGCTGACTAAAGCGACATCTATTCCTGCCTTTGCCAGCGTCAAAGCCGTTGCTTTGCCGATTCCACTGCTGCCCCCGGTAATTAGGGCGCGTTGTTTCTGCTCAAAACCCATGCGATCTCCAAATTTTTTGGCAGTGCTGCAAGCCTTCAATTACCCACACAAAAAATCAATTTTCAAATCAGTTGATTTTTTTAACAATGGGCTGATTGTCTATCTTTCACCTTTCCCAAGGAAAATAGTTAAGATTGGCTCGGCACATCAGTTTATAGCTTTAAAGCTAATTTCCAAATCGAATCCAAACGACTCAATCAAATTGAGTGCGATTGTTAATAAAAAAAACAAATACCTATAGCTGAGAAGATTGTTAAAAATCTTTAAGCAGCTATAGGCAATTATAGCACTGCTGTAGAGCAGTTTAATTGTGTCCAATGTTTTTAGTGAGCAAGTTCGGTAAAGACACCGATTTTGCGGAATTTCTCATAACGGAGTTGGCGACGCTCTGGGGCTGTTAGGCGGTTGAGTTCATCCAAGTTGTTGAGTAGGGCTTGTTTGAGGGTATTAGCTGCTGTTAAGGGATCAGAATGAGCGCCACCGATGGGTTCAGCTAATATTTGATCGATGATGCCCAGGTTTTTGAGGTCGTGGGAGATAATTTTCAGGGCGATCGCTGCTTGGGGGGCTTTACTGGCATCTTTCCACAGAATCGCAGCGCAAGCTTCGGGGGTAGCAACGGTATAAACGGAATGTTCAAACATCATCAGGCGATCGCCCACTCCTATACCCAAAGCGCCACCGGATCCGCCTTCTCCAATAACTGTACATAGGATTGGCACATCAAAACAGAACATTTCTCGGAGGTTGTAAGCGATCGCTTCTCCTTGTCCTTGATGTTCGGCTTCTATACCCGCCCAAGCGCCTGGGGTATCAATAAAAGTGATGATTGGCATTCCAAATTTATTGGCGTGTTCCATCAGCCGCAGGGCTTTACGGTAGCCACCAGGAGAGGCCATACCAAAGTTCCGCACGACGTTATCTTTGGTATCCCGTCCTTTTTGATGGCCGAGCATCACCACCGGTTGACCACCTAAACGACCAACACCACCAACCAAGGCTGGATCATCTCCTCCACAGCGATCGCCATGTAGTTCCATCCATTCATCACTGATAGACTGAATATAATCTAAAGTGCTGGGACGGCGGGGATGACGTGCTACCTGTAATCGCTGAGAAGGGGATAAGCTAGTAAAAATTTCCTCGCGCAACTCTAAAGCCCTTGTCTCTAGTTGGCGAATTTGACCAGAAACATCAACACCATTTTCGTCAGCAAGTTTCCGAATTTGCTCAATCCGGGTTGCCAGTTCTGCTAAGGGTTTTTCAAAATCCAACAGTAGCGGTTTACGCTCAGTAATTGCCATAGTTAGAGATCATAGAGGGAAATAAAAAGGAAGGGGGCAGGGGGCAGGGGGCAGGGGGCAGGGGAGGCAGGGGAGGCAGGGGAGGCAGGGGAGGCAGGGGAGGCAGGGGAGGAATAATTAATTTATCACCCATTACCCATTACCCATTACCCATTACCCATTACCAATCCAAAAGCGGTCTAAAACCGTGTTTAATGGACACTTGACCAATCTGCTCCATTTTGTCTACGGTAATCTGATTACGCCCCCAAGAAAAGTTTGTGTATAACTTCTCAAATTCCAAGAGCATAGATTCTGCAAAACAAGCAAATAATTGACGGGCTGGAACTTCCATATTGACGATTTTCATGATCTTCCAGTCAATATCTAGGGAATGCTCGACAATTCCACCATTTAACACATATATTCCAGGATGCTGGATTTTTGATGCTAAATTTTTAGGATAGCCACCATCAATCAACAGACAAGGCTGTTTTAATGTGGTTGGGTCAATTTCTACACCTTTTGGCATACTGGCAACCCAAACTACAATATCTGCCTGGGGTAGTGCTGTGCTTAAATCCATGATTTTCCCCCGTCCTAGTTCATCTTGCAGATATTGGAGACGTTCTTGGTTACGGGCTATTAACAGTAGTTCCTTCACATCTGTTTTTTTATCTAACCAACGTGTCACGGCACTACCAATGTCCCCTGTTGCTCCACACACAGCCACAGTTGCTTGCGACAGTTCGATTCCTATTCGTTTTGAGGCTGCTTCTATCTGACGACAGATAATGTAGGCAGTATGAGTGTTTCCTGTGGTGAAGCGTTCAAATTCTAGTTTGATGTTGCGGACTTGATCAAACTGTTCCAAATTAAAGTTTTCAAAGATAATTGAAGAAAATCCACCTAAAGCCGTGATATCTATACCATGCTTTTGGGCATGAGCCATAGCGTTGAGAATTTTGCGTGTTGCTGCCTTAATGCGACGATTTGCCAACATTTCCGGCAAAAAGCAAGATTCTACATACTTTCCTTCAATTTTCTGCCCAGTGATGCTGGTGACTGTGATGTGATCGACGATTTGGGGTGGGGCGCTACACCAAAAGTCTAGCCCTTGATCGGCATATTCTGGGTATCCCAATTCTTGAGCTACTGATCGGGCGTGTTCTAAACTTGTGAGATGTCCAATTAGACCAAACATGTGGTGATAGATTAGGCGTGATCTGTCGTTCGCGTAGCTTGCCGGGGGCAAAGGGGTAGAATTGGAGCAGGATTTACAGGATGAATAGGATTATTTTCAGGATTTTGGATTTCGGTTTGTATTTGATGAACTTCCATCTAAAATCTCAAATTTCTTCTTCCTGTACGGGTGAACGGCCGTTCACTCACCTCCTGACTCCTGCTGTATGGTGCTGAGTTTTGAGTGATTCATCGCCCAGCACCCAGCAATATTTTAAACAGAAGCTAGTCCGTAGGCTGAAAGACGCATGATGTCGCGGGTGGTGAAACCGATATTACTCAATGCTTCACCGTATTGAATCATGAAATCTTCTACCAATGCTTCCTTTTCCATTGCCAAGATGTGGGCATCTTTTTCGACTTGGTTGAGCATTTTCCAAACTAGGGGCAGGTTTCGGCGATTTGCTTCTTCTAGTTCGGCTTTAGATTCTGTAAAGTGTTCTTTGAGCCACACTTCGCCAAAATTCAGGTGACTATATTCTTCTTTTACTACTCCTTCTGTAATTTTACGGGCAAAATCATCGGCTACGGGTATGTAGATGTTGTAGGCAGCGATCGCAAAACATTCAATAATTAATGATTGAATTAGCAAGCAAGTGACAACTTTACCTGCGGCGGCTGCGGTTTGGAAATTTTCGTGCAATCCTGAGAAAAACTCACGGGCAAATTCCATATCTGGCGTAACTTTTAAATTGCGTCCACAGGCTTCAAACCCTTTCTTATGGCGCAGTTCCATCTTCGATAGCCGGATGAGTTCATCTTTATCTGCTGTCAGCAAATTAGATAATGTAATGTAATTGTCGTGGGCTTCTTGCTCCCCTTCGATCACAATGGCGTTAATGCGGCTGTAAGCGTCTTTATATTCCGCGCTTTGGAAATCAAGTTTTTTATCTTGTTCTACAAGTTGCTGCATGGTGTGTTTACTCCGTTGAAACTGAATCATTTGATACGAAAATTTAATTTATCCTAGAAATTCAGGATAATCATGACTGTGGTTTAATTTAACTTAACAAGAAACTATTATTAAAGATTAGCTTTTAGTGGGTGCAATGCCCTAATACTAGAAAAAAATAAATTATTGGCAGTCATATCCGATGTTCAAATTCAAGTGGAATCTGAAAAATGAGAATTTTTGGAGCTTAGTGGCCTTACTGCTAGGAGCATTGATTGTTTTACTGCCTTTATTTGTAGTTTTTATTACATCATTTATGCCCGTGGGGTCAACCTTGGGGATTTGGACACAGAAAAACTGGACTTTAGCCAATTATCGACAAGCTTGGGAACAGGGAAAGTTTTTATTGGCGTTTGCTAATTCTACCTTGGTAGCGATCGCCGTGACATTTTTTCAGATTATCACTTCTGCCTTAGCTGGTTATGCCCTGGCTAGGTTGAAATTTCGGGGTAGACAAGCTATAATGTTAATTGTCTTGGCAACCTTGGTCATTCCCTTTCAATTACTGGTTATACCCATCTTTTTAGTCCTCAAGTGGGGACACCTGATCAATACTTACTGGGCATTGATTTTACCCACTGCGGTCAACGGCTTCGGAATTTTCTTATTACGTCAATATTTCCAGACAATTCCCCTGGAGTTGGAGGAAGCAGCGGCCATAGATGGGGCAAATAGACTCCAGATTTTGTGGAGAGTGATGTTACCTTTAGCACGTCCGGCTTTAGTGACGCTGTTTTTATTCACTTTTATTGGTGAATGGAATGATTTATTTAAACCTTTAGTCTTCACCACCAAACCAGAACTGAGAACAGTACAGTTAGCCTTGGCAGAATTTCAAGAACAATTTACCAATAACTGGCCATTAATGATGGCAGCAGTGACAATTTCTACTATACCAGTGATGGTGTTATTCTTTATTGGACAAAAGCAATTTATTCAAGGTATTGCGGCAACAGGAATTAAAAATTAAAATGACTCTCTTATAGGGTGTGGTTCGGCAAGCTCACCAACCACGTCAGACCCGATAATTGAACATCTAACAGATTTTTTCTATCTGACGCACCGCACTAATATGTCTGAATTGTTTGAATCAGGATATCCAGGATTAAAGGATGTACAGGATTTATTTTCACAGTGATCGGGTACTTGTACTAAAATAAAGATATCCTAAATGGTACTAAAACATCCTCGAATGACATGAAATCAGTTACTGTGTCCCCAGATATAGAAATTGTGATCCCATCAGAGATTTGTCAATTTCTCAATGTTGCCCAGGGGCAAAAATTTCGGGCAGAACGAGATGGGGATCGAATTATACTCACGCTCCTCAAACCAATCAACAGTATGCGCGGATTTCTTAAAGGGATTGATACAACCATCGAGAGAGAGTTAGATCGGGTATAGACTTCTTGCAAAAGTCGTGATTTTCAAATTCTTCTTTGCGCCTACCCTATGCCTCCGGCACGCTACGCGAACGGGATATGCCTCCGGCACGTTACACGAACGCGAAGCGCGATTGCGTGAGCTTTTCAAAAATAATTTTGGCGACACCAAAGTATTTATGCAAGAGGTCTTATGAATGTGGTTGATTCCTCCGATTGGGTGGCAGATAAAAGATTTTTCATTGAAAATGTGCAGTACATTTCCAAATAGCTTAGTCTTGTAATTGTAGATGATTTAGGAATCAGCGATCGCGAAGGGAATTGTCGCCTTGGGTATGGCTTTGTTGATTTAAATGTTGATCAAGTAAATAAATGGTTTAATTTTCTCCTTTCCTTTTTCCTTCTTCGCGCTCTTTGCGTCTATCCCTACGGGACGCTACGCGAATGCGGTTGGTTTCTTTATTCCTCAAAATTTATTTGACATGACTTACGCTAGGCTATCAGCAAGTCCTAATTTATTGATCACCAATTAGTAAACCTATGTTAGAAAATAAACCCCGTGATGTCCAAATTTTGCCCATTGGGACAAATACAACCATAGTGCGATCGCGCAGTTGGACTAGACTAAGATTTGAAATAGAATATGCTTTAGCCAAAGGAACAACCGCTAATTCCTACTTAATCCAAGCCGATAAAACCGCCATCATTGACCCACCAGGGGAAACCTTCACGGAAATTTATCTGGCAGCTTTGCAACAACGCCTCGACTTACAACAACTAGATTACATTATCCTGGGACACGTCAACCCCAACCGTGCCGCCACCTTAAAAACCCTGTTAGAAATAGCCCCCCAAATCACCTTTGTTTGCTCAAATCCAGGGGCTATGAACCTCCGCACAGCCTTAGAAAACCCAGATATAGCAATTTTGGTCATGAGGGGAGAAGAAACCCTAGATTTAGGTCAAGGCCATCACCTGCAATTTATCCCCACCCCCAACCCCCGTTACGCCGACCAACTTTGTACCTACGACCCCCAAACAGAGATATTATTTTCCGATAAGTTATTTGGGGCGCATATTTGCGGAGATCAGGTATTTGATGAAGGTTGGGAAGTTTTTAACGAAGACCGCCGCTATTATTTTGACTGTTTAATGGCTCCCCACGCCAGACAAGTGGAAACAGCCTTAGAAAAACTTGCTGATTTACCCGTAAGAATGTACGCCACAGGACACGGACCGATTGTACGGTACGGCTTAATTGACCTAACCAAAGCCTATCGAGAATGGAGTCAACAGCAAACCACCGCAGATACCACAGTGGCCTTAATCTATGCGTCGGCCTATGGGAATACTGCTACTTTAGCTCAAGCGATCGCTCGCGGCATCACTAAAGCTGGAGTGAGTGTAGAATCAATTAACTGCGAATTTACCGACCCGGAAGAAATCCGCGCTGCTGTGGAAAAATCCGCCGGTTTCGTCATTGGTTCACCCACCCTGGGCGGTCATGCACCCACACCAGTACAAACAGCATTAGGAATAGTTTTATCTACTGCAACTAACAACAAACTGGCCGGTGTATTTGGTTCTTTTGGTTGGAGTGGGGAAGCGGTTGATTTAATTGAAGGTAAACTCAAAGATGCCGGTTACAGATTTGGTTTCGACACCATTCGCGTCAAATTTAAACCCAACGATGTCACCCTGCAAACCTGCGAAGAAGCCGGTACAGATTTTGCTCAAGCCTTGAAAAAAGCGAAAAAGAAAGTAGTAGCCAAACAACCAGCCACCACCGTAGAACAAGCTGTAGGTCGGATTATTGGTTCTCTGTGTGTAGTTACAGCCACCCAAGGAGATGTGAAAAGTGGGATGTTAGCATCTTGGGTAACACAAGCTAGTTTTAATCCCCCTGGTTTAACGATCGCAGTAGCAAAAGACCGGGCAATGGAATCACTATCTCACACTGGCAACCAATTTGTCGTGAATATTTTGGCAGAAGGAAAGGAACTCAGAAAGCAATTTATGAAAACCTTCACCCCTGGACAAGATAGGTTTGCGGGTTTAGCAATGGAAGAAGCCAGTAATGGGGGTATTATTCTCACCGATGCCTTAGCTTATTTGGAATGTTCTGTACAAAGTCGCATGGAAGCTGGTGATCATTGGTTAGTTTATGCCACCGTGGATAGTGGGAAAGTGTTAAATCAAGATGGTGTGACGGCAGTGCATCATCGTAAATCTGCAAATTATTATTAGGTAGGGTTTGTGGAAAAAGTCCTTTCGTTAGGGCTAGGAGTCAGCAAAAGTAGGGTGTGTTAGCGACAGCGTAACGCACCATTCCAGGTTAAATCAGAATTGCAGGTTATTAAATTTGCGTTCCTAAGAGCGATGATCACAAGGGAGAATGTCGTCTGTGAACGACCTATTGAGATTCAATACTTCTCGGTTAAGGAGTGTAGAGACGTTCCTCATGTAGGGATTCTCGGCTCTACAGGGGTTTTCGGCTACCCCTGGCATTGAGTACAAAAATGACTAGAACGCCCACCTAATTTAATTCGTTCAATCACATGACCGCAAACTTTACAAGGTTTTCCAGCCCGGTTGTAAACCCACGCTTCACCACCATAATTGCCGTTAATGCCCTTAACATTGAGAAAATTACTAAAAGTTGTTCCTCCAGCCGCAATACTGGCTGATAAGACTTCAATAATTGCCTTTCGCAACCGTTCAACCTGTTCAACCTGCAACTCTGGAGAGAGAGTAGTTGGTAATATACCACTTTTAAATAGAGCCTCATCAGCATAAATATTACCTAATCCCGCCACCACCGACTGATCTAAAAGGGCAGTTTTGATCGGACGACGGCCTTTTTGCAACTTATTCCCTAAATATTCAACAGTAAATTCTGGAGAAAAAGGGTCAACTGCCAACTTTGCTAAACCAGTAATAATAGTTTCTATCGGCACACCAGAGGGAACAATCCACATTTGCCCAAAAGTACGCTGATCAACAAAACGTAATTCTTGGCGATCGCCAAAAAATAATCTCACCCTTGTATGTTTGTGTAAGGGTTCATCTCTATCTAACCAGAGTAATTGGCCAGTCATCCGTAGATGCACACCAAGCCAAAGTGGAGATAGAGGAACTGGGGAATTTTGAATTTCTACCGTTTGGGAGAGTTCAGCGACAAGATATTTACCGCGACGATGCCAACATTTAATCACACAGCCTTTAATAGTGTCTAAAAACTCACCAACAAAAAACGGGTAGGCAATGGTGCGATCGCGCAACACATCCCCCCCCGTAATTTCCAAGTTCAGGGTCGATTCATTCAAACCCCGTCGGACTGTTTCGACTTCAGGCAATTCAGGCATTTAATATCTTAGGAGACTATTCAGGTTAAACATCGGGAATAATAGAGCTTTTAGTCTTCTGACTGGATGCCCTACACTCCCTTGATTATCCCATTTAACAGCCCCCTTAAACTAAAATAGCCTTACTTTTTAGCCGCCTTAGCCTTGGGTGCTTCCACCTCAATTAGTTCATCTACTGCAAAGTTGTTGGTGTTAATACCAGAGTAATTGACCTTATCAAACCGAACAATCACGGGATATTTAATACCGCTTTGGTCAATGGAGGCCACGGTTCCTAGATCCTGAAACCAGTAGGATTCGGGGCGGAGAATTCGTACTTTAGAACCACGTTGAACCATGAGAATCTTCCCTTTAAATTATCAAGTACAAGAATAGGGCTAATTGCACTGTACAACCTCAAGGTTGTTGCTAGAGGATTTGTTAAGTTATTTATCTGAAAGGCAGGGGGAAGGGGGGGCAGGGGGGGCAGGGGAGGCAGGGGGCAGGGGGCAGGGGGCAGGGGAGGCAGGGGAGGCAGGGGGAGAGAGGAATAAATTTTAATTACCAATTACCAATTACCAATTACCAATTACCCATTACCCATTACCCATTACCCATTACCCATTACCCCATGACCCCATAACCCCCTAGTTTATTTCACTCTTGACAAACTCAAGACAATAGAATACCTTCATTCGCAGATACTACTGCTACATTATTTTATGACTTGCTCAAAACAAACACACTCCCTTCATTTCCTCGGCCAATACGCAGATCATCATCTAGATAGGTGATATCTAACCACCCTTGTTGTTCTTCCTTTTTAATAGGAAAATCCAGGGCTGTAAACTTTTGACCAGATTCAATTTGTTGAATCAAATTTCCTGGTGATTGATAACCGATTAATCTTTGCAACCCGATGATAAAACGTTTAAACTTAACCTGAACGCGACGATCTGAGACTGGTTCAAATTTAGCCGCAACGCTAACTAAACCTTCCAGCGAAGGTAAACCGTAGATCTCAGCTATGTTATAAACACTGGCAGACTCTACCCGAATACACTGGTAAATTTGACCAAGTTTGTATAAAGGTATATTGTCTAGGTTTAATAAAGCCTTGCTTGTGGTGTATAGTAGTCGCCAATTGCCTTCTAGCAAGTTACTGGCTTCTAAAGGCCGTGGTGTAGGATTTAGGTCTTCTAAATTAGCGATCGCTGCTAAAATTGCCTGTTTTTGTGCCTCCGTGGCCACCAAACCGCGATTTGTCCCAGCAATTACATCTATTAGTCTAGATTTTCCGATCATAGTCTTGAACCTCTCAAATCAGCATTAACTTGATATTAATGTTGTTACTTAGTTACTCAATCCACCAAATCCCCTCTCTGGCTTACCTGACCGTAATTAGATAAAGATTTTTGTTTAATTCGGATTGATTAATCAAAGAGTGGAATTAGTGAATAACTAGCTCGTATCAAATGATAGACTCTTAATGTCTGGTTACATAAATACCTGTTTGTTTTGAGTGATATGTTAAACTCCCCCATATATGAAGCCCCTCGCAACCAGAGGGCTGCGGTTATTCCCTTAAAACCAGAATCTTCTATGGTAGACTGGCTTTTGTCTAAAGGTCGTCTTGTAGCCCGTGAAGTTCACGAACAAGATTTATTAACAGGATCAGGAATCACAGATTTACTGGGTGGAGAAGATGGTATTCCCGATCTAGATTATGATGATGACGAAATCAGTATAGAAGAAGAATAACCTTCACCTCTGAGGGTTGGTTTTTATACATTTAAAAAAACTGTGTTTCTTGTTTTAGTGTGGAGTGAAGGAAATTTTTTGTGGACGCAAAATTGTTTCATGACCAAAGTTTAAATTTTTCTGGGATTGGTTTAGCCTCTTTGCTAACCATTACTCTTGGTGGAAGCGGCTTTATTTTAGATTTGATGGCGAATAGGATGCCCTGGTATCTTAATTCGTTAAGCTTACCTCTGTTGTTATGTGCTGTCGTTACAGCCGCTTTAGGATACTGGGTAGTTCCATTATTGCAAGCGCTGAAAACCGGGCAAATAATCCGTGAAGATGGACCTCAAGCCCATCTCAAAAAAGCCGGTACCCCGACTATGGGAGGAATATTTTTTATCCCTGTGGCTGTGGTAGTTGCTTGTATATTCTCTAACTTTGCCCAAGATGTAGTTGCGGTTTCCGCTTTAACACTCAGTTATGGACTAATTGGCTGGCTTGACGATTGGCAAATTTTACGCCGTAAGTCAAATAAAGGGATATCACCACGGATGAAGTTGATTTTACAAATCATTTTTGCGGCGGTGTTTTGCTTATGGCTAATGTTTAATCGTGATTCTAGTATAACTAATATCACTTTTCCTTGGGTGAATTTTGTCTTGCCTTTAGGATTTATGTTCTGGCCTTTCGCTGGGTTTGTCCTAGTTGCAGAAAGTAATGCTACTAATTTAACCGATGGTATTGATGGCTTGGCTGCTGGTACAGTAGCGATCGCTATTTTTGCACTAGGCGTTTTAATTAGTCCATCCTCCCCAGAATTAATGATATTCTGTGCCTCCCTCAGTGGCAGTTGTTTAGGCTTTTTAGCCCACAACCGCAATCCAGCCCGTGTATTCATGGGAGACACCGGTTCTTTAGCCTTGGGAGGTGCGTTAGCTGCCGTTGCCTTGTTAACCAACAGTTTAGTAGCTTTATTTATCCTCAGTGGCATCTTCTTTGTCGAAACCCTCTCTGTAATGGCGCAAGTTAGCTATTACAAAGCCACCAAGGGTCCAGATGGTAAAGGTAAGCGTTTATTTAAAATGGCTCCCTTACATCACCATCTAGAATTAACTGGTTGGTCAGAATTGCAAGTGGTAGCAGTTTTCTACGCCATTTCCGCGATTTTGGCTCTAATTTGCTTCCTGGGGATCAAATTCTAAAAAGCAGAAAAACTTTTGTTAGCTCTAAAAAAATCTAAACCTCTTTCTGTATGAGAGAGGTTTTTTAATGGCATTTCCATTTTGTTTCAAAAGATTTAGAATTTGCTAAATATACTAAAAACGCAATATATTCATAAATCAGGGATTTAACGGCTATTCAAGGGTGATAATATGCAAGAAATCAGCCTTGAAACGATTAAAACTCAAACTCATTTTTAAGATTCTAGATTATCCTGACTCCTG
>NZ_JAYGHC010000017.1:22505-24247 GCF_034932285.1 Cronbergia sp. UHCC 0137 | reverse complement strand
GACTCCTGACTCCTGACTCCTCTATTCTCTATGACTTATTGCCTCAGAATTGCTGATTTACCAGAAAATGAACGTCCCCGTGAGAGATTAATGACCCACGGACCGAAAATATTAGCAACTGCTGAGTTAATAGCCATTCTTCTGGGTACTGGTCAAGGTCATGGTAAACTTTCTGCGGTTGGTTTGGGGCAATATATATTACAGGAATTAGGGCAAAATCAGCGTGACCCTCTGGCAGCTTTACGAGAAGTTACTCCGGCTGAATTAATGGAAATCCCCGGTGTGGGTCCGGCTAAAGCTACAACTATTTTAGCCGCAATTGAATTAGGCAAACGGGCTTTTTTATCCCGTCCCTCCGATGGGACTGTAATTGATAGTCCATTGGCTGCGGCAGCAACTCTAAGTCAAGACCTGATGTGGCAAAACCAAGAGCGTTTCGCTGTGTTATTGTTAGATGTAAAGAATAAATTTTTAGGAACAAAAATCATCTCTATCGGTACTGCAACGGAAACTTTAGCTTCCCCCCGTGATATTTTTCGGGAGGTAATTCGTCATGGTGCAACGCGGGCAATTGTCGCCCATAATCACCCTTCTGGTAATCTTGAACCTAGTGAAGCTGATATTGAATTAACACGTCAATTATTAGCCGGGGCGCAACTTTTAAGTATTCCCCTTTTAGATCATTTGATTTTAGGTAATGGCACTCATCAAAGTTTGCGAGAAATTACAACTTTGTGGGATGATTGTCCCCAGGGTGATTGATGACATTATCTCTTGTAGGGTGCGTCAGACCCAATAATTTAGCAAACAACAGATTTTCTCTATCTGACGCACCGCACTAATATTAAGATTCCCAAAGCCTTACATTTATCTGTGAAGTTCGCGATCGCCATAAATAAATATAAGCTAGAAATCGACATTTCTAAAATGGCACTTTATTTTCTTTAGTAATTCTAATCAAAAATCGTAAAGCTTCATTAACAGATTCAGCATTAGGAAACAATTCAGCCACATCTGCATCTAATTTAATGATGATATCACCAAATTTTTTACGTTTAGCTCCCATTCTTCTAACTTTTAAACTTTTTAAATCATATTCATCTCTTAGTTCATCTTCCATTGTTTTAACCCTCTTGATAAGCTTGTAATTCTTGTTTTGTCACTTGTTTAGCACTAATAATTCTAATTTTATCCCTTCTTTCTGTATAAGAAACCAACAAAATCCGACTTTTTGATGATTCTCCTATGATAATATAACGATGTTCGTCTTCGGAATGATCGGGATCATAAAAATCAACATAGAGTGGATCATCGAAAACTGTTTGAACTTCTTCAAATGAAACATTATGTTTAAATAAATTAGATTTTCCTTTTTGTTTATCCCATTCAAATTCCATAGATATAATTAAATTTTAAACACATTGATTGTAACTTTATCACAAGCGATCGCTATAATAATTTAGGACTTACGCACTGTACAAATTAATCATGATCTGCTTTCACCAAAAATAGGTTGTTTCGGGTTGCAGCTAATTATATTTTTACCGTTCAACTAACCGTGGGGTAAGGGTTTAGCAGTGCTAAACCCCTACAATAGATGTAGCTTTCCCACTACACATATTTGGTATTTTCTGTCAATGCGTAATTCCTATAATTATGTAGGGTTTGCTGAAAAAGTCTTTTCATTAAGGCTAGGAGTCAGGAGTCAGCACTTCGGCTACGCTCAGTGACCGGAGTCAGGA
>NZ_JAYGHC010000017.1:0-22397 GCF_034932285.1 Cronbergia sp. UHCC 0137 | reverse complement strand
CAGTTTTATCTTTATTCAGCAAGTCCTATGTAAGTTATTAGATGAAATAAGGTGCGTCAGTAACTTAAAATTACTGATTTTAGCCTAAGTTATTCTGTCTGACGCACCCTACAGACTACTAATTAGCAAGTTGAGTTAATAATTCATCATCAAAGTTATGAAAAAATCATAACCAACCACGCAACCAATAAACAAAACTACCAACATATTCTTTTAAAGCTAAAGTGAATAGGTGCAAATTATTCGTATCAGGTAATAAATTCAAGATGGCGGATTTGGGTGAACTGGTTAATTCTTGGAGTTCGTCTTGGCTAACAAGAAAGTCAGTTGGGGCAGGGATGACGTTAATACCTTGACGTTGGAAAATTTTGAGCGATCGCGGTGTGTGCATTGCCGATGTAACTAATAAAACCCGTTTAATTCCCCGATATTCTAGAATTTTTCGCACATTTACGGCGTTTTGATAGGTATTGAGAGAATCAGGTTCTTGGATAATTACCTCAGATGGGATACCAATAGAAGTAAGAATTGCTGCCATATCTGCTGACTCTGCCTGACCACTACCACGCCAATCAATGCGTCCACCGCTAAGAATGATGATCGGTGCTTTATTTTGACGATAGAGTTGAGCGCCATAAATCACCCGATCGCCCGCTTCACTTAAATCCGCAGTGGGACGAGGCCATGTTGATGATTTAGTTCCACCACCTAAAACTACAATCGCTTCCGCTTGGGGAATTTCTGTGGGGATGTTTTGCCATTCTAGCGATCGCACTAAATACTTAGCCGCCCAAGTATTACTGCAAACCAATAATATAGTTAAAGATAAAGAAATAGCGATCGCTGCAATTCGAGGACGTTTCCACAAAGTTACTAAACCCACTATCAACCCTATACTGGCTAGTCCCAGAGGGTAAAAAAATAGAGGTAGTAATTTAGATAAGTATAAAAACATTTAGGAAAAGGGAGTAAAGGAGGCAGGGGGCAGGGGAGGCAGGGGAGGCAGGGGAGGCAGGGGGAGAGAGGAATAAATTTTTTATCACCAATCACGATCACGGATTTAATGGATTACACAGATTACACGGATTTTAAGATTATCCCATTACCCATTACCCATTACCTATTACCTTTGTAAAAACCGAGAAATTATATTACCAGAACGGGGTTCAGAACTGCGACGGAAACGACGGGTAGGTTTTCGCATTTGCTGTCTGGTAGGTCTTTCATTCGGGACTATTGGTAGTTCTGGTTCTGAACTTTCTACTGGTAGCTGAGTTCTAACTTCTTCCTTACTTCTCCACCAAGCAATGATCCAGCCTCCACCTAAACCAGCGATCGCACCTAAAAGGATACTCATTGGCGCTGAATAGCCTAACAAGGCAAATCCAAACATGAATACTAACCAATACTTCAAAGCCGCATCAATACCATCATTAGACGCGACAACTGGTGGTTGAGAACTATTTTCGTTTGCTGTTGTGAACCACCCTAAACTAAAACCTCCAACAATACCAAAGAAAAGACTCAAGGCAAGTGTTGCCCCTGCCATTGATGAAATGATTACTAAAAGTAACCCAAAGATTAGTTGAGAAAAAAAGTTTGGTGAAGATGATAAAAGATCACCTAAAAGATTATTTTTTGGAGCCATATACCAATTTTAGATTTTAGATTTTGATAGGGACGAAAGGTTCTTTGTCCCTACCTGAGAATTTATTTTTTGGAAGTCGGTTAAAAACTATTGATTATTGCTTTTAATTGTGCTTCTTGAGGTTGAGTGGTATCCAAAATTTTAATATAGGGTTGTTCAGCCTCCGTAAATGGTTCAGCTTGGTTGAGTTGAGACACCAATAAATCAGCCGTAGCATCAGCAATATCACCAGTACGGTTAACAAGACGCTCTTGTAAAACTTCTAGAGGTGCTGTGCAGTGGATAATTTGCAGGGGTAATTGATGTTGGTTTGCTTGCGCTATCGCTTCTTGGCGTAAGTGTTGACGATCATATTTAGCATCTAAAATGACTCTCCAACCTTGATTAGCCAGTGTAACACCCAAGGATAATAAACGGGAATAAGTCTTTTGAGTCATTTCTGGCGTATAAATTTCATCTCCACCCCGTTCTAGTAGGGGGATTCCTGCCAAATGTTTCCGCACCGCATCTGAACGTAGGTGAACTGCTCCCATTGCTCGCGCTAAATACTTAGCTGTTGTACTTTTACCAGAACCAGACAACCCCGACATCAAAATCAATTGTCCTTGTTTCGGTTTAGTGTAATCCCAAGCTTGACGATAATAATCTGATGCTGTTTTTGCTGCTTCTTCTTTCACTACAACCGGCACACCAGGATCATCTAACAAAAACGAAGTTACTTTAGCTCGCACATAAGCCTGACGACTTAAATACAAAGGTAATACCTGCAAACCTTCCCAATCTCCAGTTTGTTCCACATAGGCATTCAAAAAGGCATTACCTAAATCTTTACGTCCCCTTGCTTCTATATCCATCACTGCAAACGCCACATCATACATGACATCAACAAAGCGGAACGGCTCATTAAACTCAATACAATCGAATAGCATGATTTTGTCATGCCACATAGCAATATTTCTCAGATGTAAATCCCCGTGACATTCCCGAATATATTGATTAGCAACTCTGGACGTAAATAATTCTGGACGTTGAGCAAAAAAGTTATCTGTATATTCTTTAGTTTGGACAAAATATGCTTCTGTCTGGGGTCCACCAATATATTTTTCAGTTTGCTGGTAATTATCATCAACTGACGCACGGACTTCTGGTATTTCACCAAAACTGCCTATGTAATCATTTGTTTGGGCTTGGGCATGATATTCAGCCACTACTCGTCCCAATTCTTCCATCTGCATCTCATTTAACTTACCTTGGGCAAACAGTTCGCTAAACAGAGACTCTTGAGGAAACTGAAGCATTTTCAGCGCGTATTCTACAGGTTCTCCCGTTTCTCCAAGATGGTATTGATCATTTACCAAGCTGATAGGTAGAACTTCCAAATACAATTCACCAGCACCCCGTTGATTTAGCCGTAATTCTTCTTGGCAGAAATGATGGCGCTTTTCTAAAGTGGAGTAGTCTAAAAAGCCAAAATTCACTGGTTTTTTCAACTTATAGGCATAATTCCCAGTTAGTAGCACGTAAGAAACATGAGTTTGAATCAATTGAATAGGTTCTGTTACTGCATGGGGGTAGAATCCAGGCTGTAACATTTGCTGAATTAAAGTTGGCAGGTTTGCTTCTGTCATCGGGATTATGTGGATGTTGAATGTGGGATTTAAGAAAATTGATGTTGAGGCTGTTTGATCTACTGACAACAACGCTGATAGCTTAACAAAAAAAACCAGGGTTTAACCCCTGGTTATAACAGTAATTATGACAAAATTTAAATCAAAGTAAAGACAAAATTTACACCTAAACTTTATCCTTGGTAACAAAAAAGCTCAGGTGGTAAGGTGTACCCTTTGCTGGGTGAATCTGAAGTTCACGGATCACGGTTTTACCAGTCCACTCAATTTCGGGGATACTCAGTTCAATTTCTGTCTTGTTAGGAGTAGCTTGTTTGAGCAGACGTTCCAGGGTTTTGGCATTAACGACTAAAGAAATTGATTCAGTACCGTTATGACCGTATAAATTAGCGGGTATTAATCCAGAACGACGCAAAGCTTTGGGCTTGCTGCCTTCTGGACGTTTTTGACTTTCGAGTGTAATTGCCATGTTAGTTGTTAGTTGTTAGAACAAGAATTTGCAGGAGTTGGTAATACCCCTTCTTTACGCGCTCATTAAAGAAACGGGTGTACCGTCTGGTTGCAATAAAGCACGTTTGGGACCGTGGATAGGGTCTTCTACAATTATGGTTTGATCGCGACTTGCACCCAAGGAGACGATCGCGATCGGGACTTCCATCAATTCTGCTAGGAATTTGAGATAGTCCAGTGCTTGCTGTGGCAAGTCTTCCAAGGTACGGCACTCAGTTGTTGATACTTGCCACCCTGGTAAGGTTTTATAGATGGGTTGACAACGGGCAAAACGTCGGGAGCTTGTAGGGAAATGTTCGCTGCGATCGCCATCTATTTCATAAGCTACACAAACTTTGATTTCCTCTAATTCATCCAGCACATCCAGTTTGGTAATCGCCATACAATCCATCCCATTAATGCGGACTGCATATCTACCAATCACTGCATCAAACCAACCACAACGGCGTTTACGTCCTGTAGTTGTGCCAAATTCTGCACCGCGATCGCACAACAATTCCCCCACTTTACCATGTTCTTCTGTGGGGAACGGGCCTTCTCCCACTCTTGTTGTGTAGGCTTTTGATACCCCAATTACCCGGTCAATCATCGTTGGACCCAATCCAGTCCCCACACAGGCCCCCCCTGCAACCGGATTAGAGGAGGTGACATAGGGATATGTACCATGATCTAAGTCTAATAGCGTACCTTGCGCGCCTTCAAACAAAATATTCCGCCGACGTAAAATCGCATCATAAATTTTTAGCGAAGTATCAATCACATAAGGACGCAACCGTTCTGCATACCCCAAATATTCTTCAATTACTGCTTGAGTATTTAAAGGTGGCAGGTTATACAGCTTTTCTAAAATGGCGTTTTTATAATTAATCGTCCACTCCAACTGCTCACGCAGTCCTTTCGAGTCCATCAGGTCTAAAACTCTGATCCCTGTCCGTTCCGATTTATCAGCGTAGGTTGGGCCAATACCTCTCCCAGTAGTGCCAATTTTATGACTCCCCCGCCGTTCTTCCGATGCCTGATCAATCATGCGATGGTAAGGCATCGTTACATGGGCTGTTTCTGATATCAGCAGATTAGCGGTGGAAATATTTAATTGTTCTAGTTGTTCGAGTTCTTTGATTAAAACCTGTGGATCGATCACTGTCCCACAGCCGATAATGCACTCGGTATTTGGATACAATATACCAGAGGGGATTAAGTGCAGCTTAAATGTCTGACCTTCGACTACAATTGTATGTCCAGCATTAACTCCCCCTTGGTAACGTACCACCACATCTGCGGAGCGGCTGAGTAAGTCAGTTATTTTACCTTTTCCTTCATCGCCCCACTGGGCACCTATGACAATGACGTTAGCCAAGCGTTTATATTAAAGGGTAAAGTTTCCACGAATAGCAATTATAAACATATTTGGTTACATCTGTCAAGTAAATCACGAATTTTAACATATCGCCAGCCTTGCAGCTATAACACCGATATGTTTCCATGTTTGATTACCACCAGCCCAAGTTTGTGAAGGTAAAGTGCCTTTAGGTGCTGAAAACGCAAACGTAAAGTAAATTGGCTGGTTAGAACTATTGATTTTGGACAAATTCCAGCCCACAGCCTGGACAAAACTACCATAATCGCGATCGCAACTGGCATAAATTTCTGCTTGGACGCTAAACCCAAAACGTCCTCCACTATATTTTGTCCACAATCGGTCAATTATTTGCAAATCCTCACAGGGGAATTTTTCGAGATCACCAGGGGAAAAATAACTGTTTTGGTGTTTGGATAAGGCTTGACACATCACCACCCAGGTTTCTTGGTCTGCTTGCTGCCATTGTTTCATCATCAATAAGTTGCGTAAACGCTTATAATTGACCCCAGTTGCGGAATACAGGGTATTAACTGGTCTTTTTTTAACTGGGTTTGTTTCTATTTGAATAGATTTAGAGACTTCGATAGCAGATTGGTAGCGTTGAGAAAGGGCATTTTCCAGCAGTTTATCGAGAATTTTGCCTAAATTTGGGGTAACGGGGTTTTCTGGGGGTAAAAAGTTTCTCCAGATCCAGCGATCGCTAATAATATCAAATAACTCCATAGGCAGAGTACCAGTTAACAAATGAATGCAACTCACACCCAAACTATAGAGATCACTAGCCGGTAAAGCCTTACCCCTCATTTGTTCTGGGGACATATAGCCCTGAGAACCAATATTAGTACCTGTGTGTACTAAAGCTGTAGCGGTAATTTGTTTAGCAACACCAAAATCAATCAACACTAAATCCCCTTCTGGCATTCTTCGCATAATATTATCTGGTTTAATATCTCGATGAACCACCTGCCGAGTATGGATAAATTGCAACACAGGCAACAAATCCTTTAACAGATGCCAAATCTTTGCCTCACTAAAAACTCCTTGCTGTTGCAACTCCTGGGTTAATGTCTTACCAACAATTAATTCTTGTACCAAATACAACTGTTGATTTTCTTCAAAATGCCCCAAAAATTGGGGGATTTGGGGATGTCTCAACTCATCTAAACGTAATGCTTCCTGACGAAATAATTCCACAGCCTTCTTAAAGCTAACCTCATTTACTTCAGGGAAACACAGTTGCTTAATTACACAATTACTCTGGGAAGAGAGGTGTTCATCCACTGCCAAGAAAGTCTTACCGAAACCACCCTCTCCCAAAGGACGAAGAGGACGATAGCGGTGATTAAGCAGTAAGGGTTTACCACATTTAATACAAAATTTACCTATATCAAGGTTATGTGGGTAGGAACATCCGGTGCAAAAACTCATCACAAAGCAGTATTTTTCAGAGACACCTTATATACAAGTATCAGTTATCAACAGAAGCACCAAAACTACTGAAAACAACCAGAGTATATTTATTTATATACCCATTGTTACTCAACTGATAGAATCATTATAAGTCTATTTACCAGTAAGTAGTGATGAACCAAGAATTATTTGAACGTATTTATGAAGAAGAATTGACCCCAATTCAAAGGAGAATTTTACACCGGATTCTGAAAGGCAAATCAGATACAGCAATACGAGGAGATGTAACCGTTTGGTTTGACCGCAAAGTTTATGCAGGTAACGAAAGAGATAAACTTCCTAGAAGTAAACGCACAACACTAGAAGATTTAGAATCAGGTAGAAAATTAATAAAACAAAGTAATTTATCTCATCATTTAGAAACAATTCGTAAACAGTTTGAGGTAGATGAATTACAAGAAGTAATACAACAATTTGTTAGATATCGTCCTCAATTAGTTTCAGCTACAACCTTAAAGCAATTTGAACTATTAGAAACCACACAATTTCCATCTGGTGCAACTAACTCTCTTTATTATCAATATCGTCATCCTATAGAAGAAAAATGTGAGAATTATATTAGAAAAGCAGGAGATGAAGCTATTCTACTACGCATTAAAGCTCCTGCTCAAATGGGTAAAACATCACTAATGAACCGATTATTGAATCATGAATACATAAAAACTATACAAGCCAAAATTGTCTATATAAACTTAGATGATGCTGATGAACAAGTGTTAAACAAGGATATGTTTTACAGATGGTTTTGTGCCAACGTTAGCAACCAATTAGGATTAGATATTAACGACTATTTAGAAAAACAATGGAAACCATTTTTAGGTAACAATGTTAATTGTACTAATGTTTTTGACAAGTTCATTTTTCCAAATTGTCAAAATATCATTTTCTTAGGTATTGACAATCTGCATAGAATTTTTCCTGACCGCGAATTACAAGACTTTCTACTTTGGCTAAGAACCAGACATGAAAATGCTAAAAATAATGAACTATGGCGTAAATTAGCATTTATTTTAGCCTATTCTACTGATGAATATCCTTTATTTCAGTTAAATTTGTCTTCATTATATAATGTAGGTAATCCACAAGAATTAAGAGAGTTTAATACAGTAGAAATTCAAAATCTATCTTTAAAGCACGGTCTTAACTGGCAGCTTATTCAGGTAGAAAGTTTAAACCATATAATAGGAGGACATCCTTTTTTAGTTAGGTTAGCTATGTATCATATCAGTCATGAAGAAATGACGTTAGAACAAATTTTAAATAAAGCTGCTACCAATGAAGGAATTTATAGCAATCATTTAGGTAGATTACTGAAAATCATTCGTAATTCTGATCTTACAGAGAGTTTAAAGAAAGTTATTCATAGTTTTACCCCGGTTCAATTAGATCCAATAGAAACTTTCCAACTATATAGTATTGGTTTAGTCACAAAAAAAGACAACAAAGTTCAACCCAGATGTCAGTTATACCGGGAATATTTTACTACGTTTCTTTAGAAAGTCTATTTATTATCGGAGGATAAAAAAATGAGTAGTTCATTCTATAAAGTTGGAGGAACATTACCAACAAATAGTCCTAGCTATGTGATCAGAAAAGCAGATACAGAATTATTTAATTTATTAAAGCAAGGGGAATATTGCTATGTATTTAACAGTCGTCAGATGGGAAAATCTTCAATTAAAGATCAAACTCAATATAAGTTAAAAAAAGAAGGATTTTTTTGTATTGACATTGACTTACAAGGTATTGGAACTCAAGTGAATCATCAGGAATGGTATGTTTCATTTATTTACAATCTCTTGAATGCAATTTCTTTAGAACAACAAATAGAAATAGATTTAGGTAGTTGGATAGAATCAAGACCATATCTATCATCTAGTCAATTGTTAAATAATTTTGTTTCCCATGAATTATTAACTTTAGTTCAAAAGAAGATTGTAATTTTCATAGATGAAATTGATTGCTCATTTAGTTTACCATTTCGAGATAATTTTTTCGCATTAATCAGATTTTTTTATAACCAGAGAAATCAAAATATAAATTACCAAAGGTTAACTTTCTGTTTGTTAGGAGTAGCGACTCCAAGTGACTTAATTAAAAATCCAGTAGAGAGTCCTTTTAATATCGGTAAAGCTGTGGAATTAAATGGCTTTGAGTTTCATGAAAGTTTAGTTTTGGCTGAAGGTTTAAAAGGATTAGCTAGTAACGAACGTGAAACATTAAAACAAGTTTTATATTGGACTGGGGGACAACCTTTTTTAACTCAAACTGTGTGTGACTTATTAGTTAAGTCAGATATTAAGGTATCTGAAGGAAAAGAACAAGTAACTATTCAGCAGTTCGTCTATTCTCAAATTATCAAAAATTGGCATGATTATCAACATTTTGATCAAATTAAAACTAGATTGATTGCTAATGAGAACCGAGTTGGAACATTATTAGAAATTTATCAATATATTCTCAAGCATGGAACTTTTTTGGGTAAGGAAAAAGAATTTGAATCAGAACTAAGACTGTCTGGTTTAGTAGTTAGAAGGAATGGAGGTTTAGAAGTTTTTAATCCTATTTATCAAGAAATTTTTAATCAAGATTGGGTTCAGGAACAGTTAGATACTATACGACCTTATTATCAGTCCTTTAATTTATGGTTAAGTTCTGGTAAAAATCCAGCTTATCTATTAACCGGAGAAGTTCTGATTCACGCTTTAGCTTGGAAACAGAATAAAAGTATTAGTAAAGATGATGAACAATTTTTAAATGATAGTAAATTAACTGAACAGTCCCATGAATTTGGGAAACAACTCGCAATAGAAAATGAAGCAAAACAAATTTTAGAGCTTGCTAAACAACAAGCAGACAAAGATAGAAAGATAGCTGAACAGGAAAAGCAAAAAGCCCGCAGGTTATTAATTGTTTCTATAACTGCTAGTTTATTAGTATTAACTGGCACATTAATTTTTGCGTTTATCCAAGTTACTAAAGCTGAAAAAGCATCTCAAAAGGCTAATCAAGCAACTCAAGAGTTAACTAATACAAAAAAAGAACGAGATAGAATTGGAAAACAGATAACTCGTGTGAGTCGAGAACGTAGTCAAATTGAGTTAAGAGCAAAAGAAGTAAATCAGCAATTAATTTTAGCTCAAGGTAATTTAAAAAGATTGGAAACAGACAGAAATAAAGCTCAACAACAGGTTGGGGAATTTCAAGTACAAAAAATAGCTTTAGAAAAAGAACGTCAGGTTATTTTAAAACAAAAGCAAAAAGCGGAAGTTCAAAATCAGAAAAATCAAAATGAGTTAGAAAAAATTGAGCTTAATCTGCAAGTGAATCGTCAAAAACTAGAACAGTTTGTCAGAAGTTTACAAAGAGCAGAACAATTACGACAAGTAGCTATTAAGGGAACACAATTAGAGCGAGAAGGAACTAATATCATTCGTAGATTTTTATCAGGCACAGATGATCAAATTGAACTTTTAATTGAGTCAATGAAAATTGGACAAGAGTTAAAACAACTAGTGGGAAATAAGACTTTAGATCAATATCTAGCCATTAGTCCTTTAAATGCTTTACAAAATATTCTAGATTATAGCCGTGAGAAAAATCGTTTTGGTGATATTCCTTATACTGATAAATTTGTAGTTATTCCTAATAATCAACACCTGGCTTTTATTTCCACATTTGGTGATACAACTGCTATTACTGATTTGAAAGGTAATGTAATAACTCGATTAAAAAGTGAGTTTGGGAAAGATAGTGTTAGGGAGGTAGCTTTTAGCTCAAAGGGTCGGATTTTAGCGACTGTTGCAATGGATAACACTACTAGAATTTTAGATTTTGATGGTAAATTATTAGCTGAATTTGAAGTTTTCGAGGAAGTTCTTAGGAATAGTTATGGTTTCTTTTTTAGTCCAGTTTTAAGTATGGTTTTTAGCCCTGATGCTAAACTTCTGGCTACAGGAATGAGAAAGAATACCATTAGACTTTGGGATATTAAAGGCAATTTAATCAAAGAATTTAAAGGACATAAAGGAGGTGTAAATAGTGTAGCTTTTAGTCCCAATGGTCAATTTATTGCTAGTGGTTCAGATGACAATACAATTAGACTTTGGGATCTTAAAGGCAATTCAATACAAGAATTTAAAGGACATCAGCAAAGTGTTAAAAGCGTAACTTTTAGTCCTGATGGTCAATTTATTGCCAGTGGTGCAAATGATAATACCATTAGAATTTGGGATCTTAAAGGCAATTTAATAGAAGAATTTAAAGGGCATCAAAAAGGTGTGAATAGTGTGGTTTTTAGTCCTAATGGTCAGTTTATTGCTAGTGGTGCAGATGATGATACAGTTAGACTTTGGGATCTTAAAGGTAATTTAATAGAGAAATTTAAAGGACATGAGCAAAGTGTTAAAAGTGTAGCTTTTAGTTTAGATGGTCTTTCTATTTTTAGTTCCTCAGATGATGAAACTGTACGTGTATGGGATCTTCAAAGCAGTTTTATAAGAGAATTTAAAGAACATTGGCCTAATGTTAGAAGCATAACCTTTAATCGGGATGGTAATTTAATTGCAACTGCTTCAGACAATAAAGCTGGTCGTGTTTGGGATCTGAAAGGTAATTTAATAGTTAAACTAGAAGGACATCAAGATTGGGTGACGAGTATAGCATTTAGTCCAGATAGTCAGTTGTTATTTACGAGTTCATGGGATAAAAAAATTCGGATTTGGAATCGTCAAGGTAGTTTAATTAAAGAATTTAAGGCTTATGACGAGTATATTAACGACATGGTTTTAAGTCCTGATGGTAAGTTGATTGCAACTGTCCCCATGGGTGATACTGTAAAAGTCTGGGATATTAAAGGAAATTTACTAAAACAGTTTAAGTTTAAAAAAAGTATCTTTCTAACTATAAGTTTTAGCCATGATAGCAAGCTTTTAGCTATGGGTTTATCAAAGGAAATTGGTCGTTTAGAGGGTATTCAAGGTAAAGATTTGGTACTTGCTGTTGTTTTAGACCTTGATGGCAATATAGTCACAAAATTAAAAGGACATAAAAAGGATGTTCGTAGTGTGGCATTTAGTCCTGATGATCAACTCGTTGCTACTGCTTCAGAAGATGGTACAACCCGTGTTTGGAATCTCAAAGGTAATCTAATCAGAGAGTTAAAAGGACACGAAGGAAGTGTTAATAGTGTAGTATTCAGTCCTGATGGTCAACTTATCGCTACTGGTTCAAATGATAAGACTATCCGACTTTGGGACTTGAAGGGGAATGTGGTTAGAGAATTTAGGGGACATCGCAGGGGTGTCAGCACTATAGCTTTTAGTCCTGATGGTAAATATCTTGTTTCTGGTGCAAGTGACGGAACGGCTCGATTATGGCGCACCGTAGAATCACTAGATGAATTGCTTACACGAGGATGTCATCGGCTAAGTGATTATTTTATCTCTCACCCGAAAGTTTTAAGGGAACTACCTGTGTGCGAAAAGATATTACACACCCCTTGAGAAAAAATCTGTAGTTGTTCCATTTTTGTAGTCTTGATTGAAAATTTTTTCATGCACTTATGGAATTTAGCTAGTCAATTTGATTTTTTTCAACAATGAAAGATGATATCGGAACTAATCAAGAAATTAATTCAATTTATCTAGTCTCCCCAAAAATCAATGCTTTAATCATGATCAAGAAACGAAAATATAAATCAGGAGTAAAAATGATTATGAACAAGTTTCATAAATTATTGATGGGTACAACAGCCATAGTTTCTATGTTTGGGTGGAATATTCACACAATTAAAGCACAAGATAGCCCCAAATTAATTGCTGCTTATAGTTCAACTAAGGGCGACAGTGATGTAGGAATAAAGCAAGACTGTATTTCGTTTTTTTATGACAGTGGGGATTTTCTAGAAAAATGCTCATCTTTTATTAACAGTGGTTACACTCGTCCGCGTACAAGAATTACCAATATAGAAGGTATTTGGAAACGTACGGAAGATTTAATTTATGTTCGGGTGAGAAGTTCAGACGGATTATCTGGAGAGAGAAAATATCAAATAACTCCAGAGGGTTTGCTAAATTTGGAGACAGGTACTCGTTTAACCAAACAATGAACTAATTGACCAAGATAGCGTAATGTGAGCGATCGCCTCCGGTGGGTATAATGCGATCACTTCAGACATTCTCTTAGGAAATTATAAAACAAACAAAAGACAATCATTACTCAGACAGAAGTTTAGATATCTGGGCTTACACTGGAATCAGCAACAACTAGCACACAGACTATCAATTATTTATTTAACAGGAGCAAAACCATGACTACTACCACTACCACACAAAATCTCTACAACGAACTCAGCAAACTGACTGATAACGCCGAGCAAATCGAAGCTTTACTCAAAGTGCTACCTGGACAATCTTACTCTGAAGACGATCTTCGGAAAATTATCAATGATCAAAAAGACGAAGCCTTCCAGAAATTTAAGTCCTTAGAAACAAAATTAGAAAGCAATCAAAAGGCCATTGAACTGACCATTGCACAACTCAATCCATCTTTACAAAGTTTATCAAATAACGAAACATCATTGACAACCAAGGGTGATGAACTTAATTTATTAAACCAATCAAGGGGAGAGTTGACATCAGAAGTATCCGTTTTAAACGACGCAAAAATCCAATCTGTAATTTATTTCAATGGTGAAATTAACAAGGTTAATAGCAATATAGCCGTAGAAAATAATCGTTATGAAATAACGGCTCTTTTCACAAGTTCCAATAACCCTGCTAAGGATTTATTGCAGTCTTCTAGTGACATAACAGGGATTATTGCCCGTTTTAATACTGCTGTAACTAGGTTGAATACAGGATTAAAAACTGAATTGTCTGCTGACCGCCAAAAAGGTTCTATCACGAAAAAGGTTTACGACAAAAAAATAGAGATCATTGATGATTTTGTTGTCAAATTTAATACGGCTACAAATCAATTAAATACCCTGAAGACCTATGCGATTTCCTATGAATCGTTGATATCGGGTTCAGGAATCACCCCTAGCGAAGTCAATGAAATCAATAATATTCTGGCTGCGGCTCAGGGTGTTTATGGACAGTTGGCCAGTAGTTATGAGCTTCTTATCAACAAAATGGTAGATCAAAGAGATTTAAATCTAAAGAAAGATTGGGACAATTCAATTGCTGTAGATAACAATATTGGTCAATACATAAAAGATCCTAGCTACGATGATCAAGGTGGTAAAGGAACTCTGTTGATATATCAGGTGAATGCTCAACTTAGCCGTGATAAATTAACTGAAGTTCGGACAAATATCACTGGCTTACGTGATAAAGCATGGACACCTTATGTTAATTTAATTTCAACTTTGAATGCTCAGATAACAACTTTAGAAAATAGTCGAAATGTCAAGGATTCTGAGTATCAAAACAAAATTACCAGTAAATATGGTGATATCGCTCGAAAAGATAATGATATTATTAGCAAACAAGGAGAAATAAACACTGTTAACAGTAGCATTTCAACGATTATTGGTCAAATTAATCCCAATAAACAAAAACTTCTAGACTTGTTAAAAGAGAATACAACTTTAGTAAAAGAATGGAAAGCCTTATTACGCAATGAAAGTCACTACTTTTTAGATAATGCTGAACTCCTGATTTATCAAGATTTATATACCGATTGGGAGAAACTCGCAAATAATGTTACTGCACCTTTTTTGAATAAACTACAGTCGTTTAATAGTAATTATTTGGGAGATTTACAAGCTCCGATTGAAGAATATCAAGAGGATTTGGAAGTTGGTATTGTTTGGGCAAAAAATCGACGAGAAACTATTGAATTTATCGGTAATAACAGCAAAGTAGTTTTTGATCAATTGCTACAAGAATTTCGAGCAACTCCTCTTCAAAATAGCAACTTGCCACTTGAAAAATTTGCTGATAATTTGCAAAAAATTCAAGAACGACGCGATAATTTGTTGACTTCTTATGATGATTTAACCCAGCAAATTTCTCAAGTAAATTCATGGTTAACTGAAGCGAAAGCGACTCCAGCTAGTTCAACTGATTCAAGTCGTTTGCAGCGATATATTCAACAGTTAGAATTTACCCAAAAGCGTCTTTCTTTAGTTCCCAATGCTATAGCTGAAATTGATCCTATCAAAGAAAATTTTACTGAAGAAATTAATCAACTAAAAAGTCTTTGGGGTCAAATAAACTCTGACTTTTCGGGATTGGTTAATGAGGGCAAGAACAAGGTAAATCTGGATAATCAACTTCAGAGTAAAAAAAGTAGTCGTATTACTTTGGAAGGTGATTTAGCTAAGTTGGAGGAAGAAAAGACAAATCTTGTCAGTAAAGCGTCTTATTTACAGGGACAGCTTAACACGACATCTAGTAAGATAGTTACTTTAAGTAATCAGTTAACTTCGGCAAAATCTGCTTTACCTAGCATAGAGTATTCAGTAAACTATTGGCAAGGTGAAGTTAATCGTATCAGAACAGCGGACGGTGGTTTCTTTAAATGGGACAGTCAACAAAATAAGCTTGTTACTAGAGACGAGAGAATCGCAAATTATAGGACTGCTGTTACTAATTTACTCAAGTTTAGTAGCGATTTGACTGCTCAAAAAAGTCTGATTACACAATATGAGCGGGAAATTTCTAACTCCAGCTTTTACCAGACAGATTTAGCAAGTCAACTTCAGTCCACGAACAGTCGCATAGCTGAGTTAACAAATACGTTAATTCCCAATAAAAATAGTGAAATTAGTAGTAATACATCTCAAATCAATAGCTTGGGAACGGATATTACAAAATCTACTCAAGCTTTATTGAACCTATCCAATGTCTTTTTCCAAAAACTTGCAACGCTGAAAGGGGAATTTAACGATATTGATGTTTCGTTGACTTCTCAAGCATCATTGGGTGAGTCATTATTAAGTTTGGGATTGTTAGTTACGGAGCAAGATATTAATTTTTTCACAGAAATTATCGAGCCAGCAGTTGGTAAATTCTATGGCGAAATTAATGGAGGAAACACTCTTCTAAGCTCGCTTAATCCTTCCCTTGATAGTTTACGAAATACAGTCAATAGCACAAGTATTAATGATGCTCCTAATGCTCCTAAGTTAGTTCAGGAGTTTATCAAGAATTTTCAACAACTTCTCACAAATCAAAAATCAGTGCTTGGTACATACATTAACAAGCAATATCCTGAAGTTATCACTGATTTTGATAAAGCTCATAAGGAAGCACAGAAAGAAGTCGAAGAAATTCAATTTGATTATCGTCTTCGCAGTCTTATTCAACAGGAGAATCTTGCAGAAGTTATTGAGACGATTCAAAGTCGTATTAATATTGCTCAAAAAGCTGATCTTGTAACTGGTAATGGTCAAATTTCCCGCTCCAATGTCATGGATTTGAAAATAGTTATCCATGATGAAGTGATTGAAGATATTGAAAACCAAAAAACAATCCTCAACGAAGTTGATCAGGCAAACAAATACATTGATGGAAATTTGACAAAATTGGCAGAAAGTTCACACCAACTTTTCAAAGCATTTGAATTTCAACTACCAAAAACTTTGGGTGATTATCTACGAGCTAGTGGCGATTTGGATGCAAAAATTGTCATCCAAACTGTTTTAGATCAACGTCTAGTTGCGATTAATAATAGTGTTACTTCTGTTAAAAATGCGATCGCTTCATTTAAGCAAAAAATTAGCTCTCAGAACAGCTTAAATGAAAAAATCGCTGGCATTAGTAAAGAATTAGCATTCTCTGATCAAGCTCTGGTATTTGTTCAGATTCAAGGATTACTAGAAAAAGACAATTTGAGTGTTGATAATTTAACCAAAGGAATCACTCAATTAACCAGCTTTATTGAGAATTTAATCAATACTGCAAGTCTTGATAGTGCGACTGTTCAAAGTCTTAATAATGCTAAACAAAGCATTCAACAACTTACGTCGTTAAGTACAGAACTTTCCAATTTTGAAAGTGAAAATAGCGAGCTTGAAGCACGACTAATTGAGATGAGTGAAAAAGAAGTCGCTTTGCTAGAAGCAGCAATTTTGTACAAAGCTCGTAGCAATGAAGAAGCTACAATTAGTCAAAAAGAGGGAATAAAAGTAGAAGATAATGTAACAATTAAAGATTTAATTGTTAGTGGAGAAATTAACACTAAAAATTTGGAAAATCGTTATTTCCTCAGTCCACAAGCGGGAACATGGCAGGAAATTCAAGATTTTGCTAAATCTGTTGAAGGAAATCTGGTCACTATTAATGGGCTTAAAGAACAACAATTTTTAAAACGGATTTTTGGTCTTAATGCTAATGGTACGGCAAATAATCAAGCTAACTATTGGATTGGCTATAATGACAAGGATAAAGAAGGTAAATGGCAGTGGGTTGATGGTCAAGTTGATGATTTTCAAAACTGGAGCGATCGCACTAATGGCAATGGCAAAGACTATGCCTTTATGAATCAGTTTGGTCTATGGAAAGCGGCTAATAATCAAGAAAAATTCCAAGGGATTATTGAACTTGATTTTAATGCTACTACGGTTGAACGTTTGCAGATTGAAAAACAACTCCAACAGGCTGATGATAATTTTAAAACTTCACTTGAAAAAAGTCAGAATTATCAATCTATTGTTAGTGCGATCGCCACAGTCGAAACTTCCTTTACAAAAGCGTTAAATATCGCTGGAATTAGTCAATTAACCACTGCTGAACTCTTAACAGAAATTCGTCAAAACTACCGCGAAAGTCAACAAACCTTAAATGAATTAGAAAGCGATATTAATTGGCGACAAGCCTCTGCTAATGCTCATTTCAAAACAGCAGAGTTTTATCAATCAGTGGCTGCTGAATATCTGCAAAAACATAATGATCTAAAACAAAAATTTGCCAACCAGCTTGGTGTGGTAATTCCTGATGGAGAGAGATGGACAGAAACCCGTGAAACTTTTACTAGGGGTTTATTAGGTAAAAAGTCAGTTTCAGTGGAAATTACTCATATCAATACCCACTGGCTGTATTATGAAAAATTCACTGCACAATCAAAAGATGCTCGTCAACAAGCATTGGAAATATTGGGACAACCAAGTACAAATTCTACTTCGACAGCAGTTGCTAGTGATTTATTAAGCCAACGCAACAAAGCCATCACTATTAATCAATTGTGGGGACAAGCTAATCAACAAGCCGATGTTTTAGAAGGTTTATTAGAGCAATTAAAATCCAGCATTAATCGGATTAATATTGCTAATAAACAAACACCAGAATATCAACAAGCAGTTAATCAATTTGAATTGCTTTTACCCACTTTAAACACTCAACTTACTAACGCTCAGGTAAAAACAGAAAATGCCTATAACAGCGTGAAACAGCAGTGGGATACTTTCAAAAATAGTGTCGGTGAATTACAAAAAGTTTACGACGAAGTGATTCCTTTAAAAGCTGAATATCGCGGACAAAATCTGGCTATTCTCAGTGATATTGACACTTCCCGTGAGTGGGTTACTCTCAAATATCAAAGTTTAGAAGTTGAGTTAGAAAGCGTAAGTGTAGTCAAAAATCAACTAAATGATTTCCTCCAGGCTGGAAATAATAGTTCAATTAACTCAATTACCCAAAATCTTCTCAAAGATGCTTTAAACTATCTTAAATACAATGAAAGTATTTTACAAGACCGTCTGGAGGCACTTAACGAACACAGAGAAGCATTAGATGCACAGGAGAAGTTCTTATTACAAGAGCTAGAGTTAATTGACGCTTATTTTGATAATGGTGGTAAAGAATTTACGCTATTAAATCAGCAATTGGATCGAGCAAAAACAACTTTACGAGATTTACAAAGTTTTGCAGAAGATGCCTTAGATAGTAGTACGGTTTTAACCCAAAACCTCAATCAATTTTCCGTTTATCTCAATAGTCTGAATGATGAACACCTGAAAGCAGTTCAAGATTCCCATGAAACTTTACAGGATTTAATCGCTAACTTCAATGACCGCAAGGATTCTTTTGAAGAAGCCAAAGAATCCTTAGATGAAATTAACGATAAATCTCCAGAAATAATTAAACTGCTGGAGAAAATGGTTGCAAATGGCGAAATTCGTGCTACACAACTTTTAGAAACGGCAAAATTACGCGGTTTAGCAGTAGCCGCTGACATTTATTTCCAAGATTTTAGTGATTTAATGACGGATACTGGAAACTTTTGGAGTGGTGGTATTGCGACGGAAGCAGACCGTAAATTGGCTAATTATTTCCGTAAAACACTTATGGAAAATCGTGCTTTAAAACGGGAATCTGAAGCCAATGCAGACTATGCTGGAACGGTTATCAAACACGCAGAAGGACAAAAAACATTAATTGAAAGTGAAATTCAACAAGCACAAATTGAATACAATAACTTATTGGCAACAATTGGTAATTTAGAACAAGCTAGTGATGTTCAACGTCAGACTCTTTATGAACTAGAAGCTCGCAAAGAAACCCTAGAAGCGTTACAAGAACCGACCCGAATCATCATCAATAACTTAATTCAAGTTCAAACATTAAATGCTGATTTGGCAAGGCTAGAACAGCAATACGCAGAGAGTTTCTCTCAGGAAATTAATGAATCTCTCCGAGAACAATTATACTTAGATGCTCTCGCTAAATCCTATCAGAAACAGCAGTTACTAACCAAAATTGAAGTTTATCAAAAACAGGATGCCTATTCTGCATTACAAGACTCTTTGATTGAAATTGGACGTGAATTGGGACTAGAAATTAATCCCATCGTTGAAAGCACAGATCATCAAGCAGATATTATTGATTTGCAAGAGCAACTGAATAATTTGCAAATAAATCCTGAAATCCCTCAAGAATTACTTACTTTATTGAAGGAAGTAACTGGCAATATTGAAAGTGCGCTGCAAGGAGAGGAAGCGACACAAATTGAACAGCAATTATCAGTGGTGACTAATAAGTTAGTTGAGCAAAATAAAACCTATCAACAGGAACTTAATCGACTTGTTGAAGAAGCACAAGACGATCAAGACTTACTAGATACCGCACAAACTAATTTAAAAACTGCTGTTGATCAACTACTAACTGCCATTGAAACCCGCAATGATTTCTTAGAAGATAAATCGGTTATTAGCAATGAGCTATTACAAATTTTTGCAGAAGTTCGTCTGGCTCAAAATGCAAATTCTATCTCTATAGAAACGGCTAAAAAAGCCAGAACGATGCTGAATGATGTCCTTGAACAACGTCAAGTTGAACGCGAAGCAAGACAGAAAACTTTTATTGACTTTTTCTTAGAAAGTCAAGGTACACTTTTAGCGATCGCTAGTGTAGTAGTAACAGCGGGGTCTTCTGCGGGATTAATTGCGCTTACCGATGCTGCTATTAAAAGCATTAAAATAGGTTTAGCAATTGCCAAAGCAGTTAATAATGCAGTGACAGCAGCTTACAAAGGAGACTGGTCTGGAGCATTATATAACGCCATAAATGCAGTCGCCATGTATGTGGGAGATATGAATATTTCATCTGCACTGAAAGACAATATTTCCCAGTTTCAATCCATTGTTGACTCAAGTTATAAAACCTTAAAATCTGCCCAATCTGGGGATGCACTTGGGGCATTTATTGATGGCATTGGTGGCTTAACTTCTATGGCAATTGAGGGTTTCGATCTAGCAGGCAAAGCTGGTCTGAGTGAAGATTTCATTAAAGAGTTTAAAAAAATACCTGGACTGGTTAACAATTCGATTCAAGCTATTCAAGAAGGAGATTGGTTAACAGCTTCTTCTAATATTTTCAACACAGTAATTGCCATCAGTTCAATGCGTTCTATTTCTGATGTTGAATCTGGAAAATTCGCTAAAAAGGTCAATATTATTGATGCCGTTGGAGATGTTGGTTTTAGTATTGCTAATGCCATTAAAGAATCTGATTTTACCAGATGGATAACAACAGTTGATGATGTTTTGCAGCGTCACGAATTTTTCAAAACAAGTCAGAAAGCTATCAACAAAAAAGTGTTGGAAACCCTGGCTTTTGAAACTGTAGAAACCGCCAAATTAAAGACTAATAATGGCGAACAAGATGTTGATTTCATAGCATTAAACGGTCAAGTTAATCCTAATAAACCAACCTATGTCATTGTTGGGGGATATCTTACAGATTCTGGTTCAGATTGGCTAACTGATACCAGTTTCCTATTACAAAAAAATGTTGGTGATGCCAATTTTGTTATTGTGGACTGGAGTGAGTTAACTGGGTCTTTTTTAACTCCTTTTGATGATGGGATTTATCGCGGAGCAGCAGAAAATACTAAATTGGTTGGTGAAGCATTAGGAAACTATCTCCTAAATCAAGGAATTGATCCTAAAAATATTCATTTGGTTGGTCATAGTTTAGGCGCTCATGTTATTGGTGTAGCTGGTCGTACAATTGCGGAATCATCAGGTCAAAAAATCAAAGAAATTATCGCGCTTGATCCTGCTGGTCCTTCTTTTGATCAGAAATTTCGTGGTTTACAAATTACCGATCTTCGTGACAAACTGGATATTTCTGATGCGGATTCTGTCACGGTTGTTCGTAGCAATTTCACTAATGATAGTGTCCTGCAAAAAGCTACAAGTAGTCTTATTAATCTCGGACACTATGGCACAAGTAAGAACGATTTAGGCCATATAGATGTTGAATTTACATCGGAGATGAATAAATTTTATCTCAAGGATTCTCATGGTGATGCTATTCAATTTTTTGAGCATTTTCTCACCCGCTCTAATGAATATGGTGGAGATATAAAGCTTTTTCAAAAAGATTTGGTAAAAGATTTAAAAGCTGGAACAATTACCGAAACTTTCACTCAGTTTCAAGACAAGATTGATATTTTGCGAGAGCAGAAAATCACAGAAGCTAAAAATAAAGGTATTGATGTCGGAGAACGAGTTGAAAGATATTCAGAAAACTTTGCTCTCAATATTCAATACCAAGCAAATAATTTCACCTACCAAAATACGAGCCAGAGCTTTAATTTTAAAGTCCAACCAAAACAGAAATCTTTTGAAATTATCCCCCAAGGAATAAAACGAGATCAATTTTTGGAAATTGTTGATTTTGACACTGCTGCATTTAAACTAGAAACTTCATTTGATGCAGGAAAAACCTGGGAAGTGGTTAATCCTTATGATATCAATAGTAAGTTGCAATTCCTATCTGATGATCGACGCTATTTAATCACTCCGCAAACGGATACAGGAGTTGCTAGTCTCAAATTCAATGGAGTTTCAGTTGGTTATATTCCTTCTACTCCCATCAATCTCACCCTATCTAACAGCAACGTAGCTGAAAACCAACCAATTAACACAGTTATCGGCAACTTCACCACCACCGACCCCAATACAGAAAACACCTTCATCTATAGCCTAGTCACAGGAACAGGAGACACTAACAACAACCTATTCTCTATTACTAATGACCAACTCAGAACCAACGCTGTATTTGACTTTGAAACTAAAAACAGTTACAGCGTCAGAGTTCGCACCACAGACCAAGGTGGCTTATTCTACGACAAACAATTAACCATTGGTGTGACAGACGTTAATGATACCCTACTAGCATTAACCATTAATGGTACTCCCAATAACTACCTTCTCTCTTCCTACGATCCCACCCAAGATATACAAGGTCAAGTCAACATCTCTGCTGATAGCAAGCAAATAGAAATTAAAGGTAACACTTGGAAAAAGATAGACATTGGTAACTAC
>NZ_JAYGHC010000016.1:109151-120458 GCF_034932285.1 Cronbergia sp. UHCC 0137 | reverse complement strand
GAGTATAGTTTACAGCTTCAGAGTGGAGGTATAGCCATTTTGGTTAAGGTATTTTTATAATTTTAGGGTGAACCCTAGAACCCCACCCCCAACCCCCTCCCCGCAAGCGAGGAGGGGGCTATGATTTATTTAGAATAATCCCGCAAGCGAGGAGGGGGCTATGATGTATGTATTTTATCTAATTAATTTCTATTTACGGCATTCAATACCAATAATAGGTACATAATCAAGAAAGTCTTGCCAAAAATCTTCACCAAATTCTCTGATTCCATCTGGAGAAACTACCGGTTTTTGCCATTTAATCTCCTTAAACCTGACGGTACAAAATATTTCCTCGTAAGTTGAATGGGTGAAGTAATAATTATTAAAGGTGAAACTCTGTCCATCAATAAAATATTTTATAGCTACAGTTGTTCCTTCTTGCAGTGGTTCGGAAAAGGTTTTGATAAATCCATATTTTTCTGTTAATTGATAAGATGTAGGGGGCTGTTTAAAGTTATTGTTAAAAGTAATAAAACGACCATCATTTTTGAGATTGATAAATATATTTTGACACATTTTCAATAGTTGGGTTCGTGTTTGAGCATAATTTAATAAATAGGATGCGACGACAAGATCAAAGCTACCAATTTGATTAAGTTCTAGTACATCCCCAACAATATATTCAATATCTAGTAATTCTCTGTTTTCTTGATCTTTTGCTAGTTCAATCATTTTGGGAGAAATATCCACACCTATGACCTGTGCAGCACCTTTTTGTTTGAATTTTCTGGTGTAAAGTCCTTCTCCACAAGCCAAATCAAGTATTGATTTTCCCCTAATATCACCGAGCATATTAAAATATGTATATTCTTCAACATAAATACGAAAAGGTAATTGTCTGGATTTTTTATACTGGTGGGCAATAGAATCGTAATGGGCTGACATTATTTTAAATTGTTGATCACTACATCTATAGTTGAGCAACTAAATCTTATTTGTACATCAGTCTTAGGGTTACTAAGTAGATGAACAGAAAAAATTAAAGGTATGTGAAGAAAAGTTAAATCGCCCAAAACTCTCTTCTTGTTCCCTGTTCCCTGTTCCCTTGCCCCAACGACAATTTTTAACCCCCACCTACTTATAATGATGTAAAATAAGAATGATCAAGATAATATGGGGAATTATGTCAGATTTAAGAGCAGAATTAACAAAAAATCTGGATGAGGCAGAATGGGAGTGGCTAATTCCCCACGCTCAAAAGGATATGGTGATTGTGGTAGCAGATAATTTAGATTTGTTAGATGTGGGAGTGGCGATCGCTAGTGATAATATTCTCTCTGTTCAACATTGGATGGAGGAGCAATTGCTGACCAAACCTTCTGTAGTGCAGTTGGGAGAATGGAATAGCCATCGCACTAAACGATTTAATGCTCTGATCGTTGAACCTTATGTTTTAATTCAAGAAAAAGCTAATGTTTAATACTCCCACATAATCAATTATTTTGAGTGTCTGATTGATCAATAATTGGTGGAATTACTTGGTTATTACTACGCACCAATTGGCTAATTTGACCAATTATATCTCCTAATTTACCTTCATCTAACAAGGTATTAATTAAGGATAATCCACTGGTAGAAAGTAGCAATTTGTTAATATCTTGACTGCTATTAGTGCCATTTGCACCAGGGAAGGAGTAAATGCGAGTATCTCCTAAAATTCCTGGTTGTGGTGCTAAAGCAGCAACAATTTCTGGCAGTTTATCCGCTAATTCTGGCCAAATTGTGGTAATAATTTTAGCGGTTAAGTTGGCATTGCTAATGGTATTTTCCGCCGCAATTCTGGCTTGAAGTCCCTCCACTTGGGCTAAGGCTTGATCACGGTTAGCATCTGCGAGAATGCGTATTGCTTCAGCTTCTAATTCTGCCGCTTGTTGAGAGATTTCTGCTTGACGACGACGACGGAAAGCTTCAATTTCCACAACGTTGCGATCGCTAATACTCCGTTCTTCGGCTTCCCGTTCGGCTGCAATCAAAGATAAACGTTTAGTACGTTCGGCTTTTTCGACTTCGCCGGCTGTTTTCACAGATTCCTCTGCTTTAGCCTGTTGTGCTTGCGCTACAAAGCCTTCACGCTTTTTATTAGCAATAGCGATCGCTACATCTTCCTGCGCTAATCTCGCAATTCGTTCAGATTCAACTATCTGTACTTGGGCTTGCAATTTACCAGACTCTACAGCTTGTTGACGGGCAATTTCTGCAATTTCTGCTTCTTGTTTTTGTAATATTTGGGCAACTTTTAATAGTTTATTCCGTTCTTCTAAAGAAATATCAGCTTCAATTTGACTTTGCTGGAGAGCCAATTTTTTGCGAATTTCTTCTTCCTCAATTGATCGATCTTGCAATATCTTAGTCCGTCGTACCCCAGCTTCTGCAATGTCCGCTTCTTGTTTTTGCTGGGCTTGGGCTACTTTGAGTTGTTTATTACGTTCTTCTAGGGCGATATCAGCTTCAATTTGACTTTCTTGCAAAGCTAATTTGCGGCGAATTTCTTCCTCTTCAATGGATTTTTCTTGCAAAATCTTAGTGCGTCTTACCGTTGCTGCTTCTATATCTTTAGACTCTTGAATTTCCCTTTCTCGCTGGGCTTTCAGGGCTTCTACTTGTAATTTTTGTGCTAGTTTAGCACTTTCTTGTTCCTGGGCAATTTGTAGCGATCGCTTTTGAGCATCCAGTTCTTTTTGCTCAATCAATACTTGTGTTGCTAACTCAACTTCTCGCTTTTGTTGAATTGATTTTTGAATAATTTCTGTTCGTAAGCGCACACCTTGAGCATCAAAGAAATTATCTGGATCATAGGTAACACTCTCCAATATTTCCGAAATAGCAATATTATTCAGAGTTAAACCAACTTTTTTCAAATCAGGATCAACTAAATTCAAAACCTCCTGAGCAAATCCCAATTTATCAGAATCCATTTCTGCTAAATTTTTGGTTTTTGCTGCTGCTCTAATTGCATCATCTGCCCGTTTCTCTAAAGCATTGGTTATATCTTCTGGTGTGACACGGCTACCATTTTGGCAAAGTCTAGCTGCTGCTGTTAAAACATCATCTTCTGAAGCATTAATACAAACATAAAAAGTTACTCTAATGTCTGCTCTCAGGTAATCTTTGGTACGCACAGCCATTTTTCCAGTGCGTTCTACATCAATAGAAATTTCTCGCAAAGGGACTCTTGTTAACTGATGAAAACCAGGAAGAACAATGCACCCACCATAAAGAATTACCGATTTATTTTTAGTAAATAATCCCCCAGTTCTGACAAAAGCTTCGTTGTTGGGTGTGACAACATACACCCTGGTATATGCAAACAAGCTTAATAGCAGCAATATAACTAAAGTAACTATGATGGTCGGAAATAATATTGTCCCATTTAGTTGGGCTAAGGTCGGTGGATTAAGATTGGGAAATGTGGAATTAGTTGTTTGTTGTTCTGATTGCATCTGAATAGATGGTATTTCAGCTACATCAACACTTGGTAAACTCTGGATAAATGTCAACCAAAAAAGCATATTCTTTTCCTGTGAATAAAGTTAAATTCCGCGATTAGAAGTATCTAACCAACGTTCTTCATCGACACTATCTTTGGCAATCACGACATAAATTCGCTGTTTAAGTTCAATTACTATTACCTTGTCTCCCCTTTGAGGGGCGACGGTTGCCCAGTCTGGGATAATGGCGGTAATCGTTAATAAATTACGTTTTGGATCTAGGATATCTACCTGGCCAATTTTGCCTTGATGCTCGGTAGGAATATAGAAAGAAGTCACAGTACCCACGCCACCAATTAAGCGATCGCTACTCACATCTTCACTAAATTCAGCAAAAATTTTGCCAATTGGTTGTGCCAATAACCTACCGCCGAATAAACTGATAATTAACGAAGTTAATAAAACAATAATCCCCATCAAAGCATTAATTTTTGCCTGAAAAAGGCCGCCCAACCAAACATTTAACATCCAGCCAATGACACCCCACAAGCTCAAATCTATTGCCAGTAAAAGGATTAAAGGTGCTTTACCTAAACCTACCCATCCCAACAATTGATCAAAACTAAATTCACTGTTTAGCTCTACATCTAAGTCCGCATCACTATCTAAGTCCTCTTCTCCTCCACCAGCAACAATCATGAACAAAAAAAGCAAAACTCCCGTCCCCAGGAAAATCCAATAGGGCAAGTTAACTGAACTAAACAGCATATTTTTTCATCAAAGATTGCAAACAGTTCCATGATATTTAGTTGAAACCACTATATTTGATTGTGATTAAACTTGTCAATACATTTTTATACTTAAAATGACTAATTTCTATTTATTAATATTCCTAACAAAATAGATAATTTTGATTTTCCATAGAAATACTCAAAAATAGATCACAGTTTTCAATTTATCCAAATAGGATATTAGTAGATATTGGTAGGATGCGTCAGACTCAATAATTTACCAACAATCAAGAAAAATTTAAAATCTGACGTACCTTAATAATGTGCCAGTTGCCTAAGTCCAGTTGTATCTTAAAATTATTAATTTTTGCCTAATATTATTGTGTCTGACGCACCCTACAGAATATTTTTGAATTGTTAGCCCCTAATATAAATCCCCGACTCCTTAAAGAAATCGGGGATCTTGTTCTTCATTATTCTCAAAAAAGTTAGATTAAGCGGAGTAAATTACCTAATTAAAATCTCCTCTAGCTGCTTTATTTCTAGCAAGCTCATTTTCAATTTCACTCCGCTGATAATCTTTTGCACCGAAGGTTCGTTGAAGCGGATCATTACTCAATTCTCCTCCTGCTCTTTTTAGCATATTAATGGGATTTTTTTGTCTACTACCAGTTCCTAAATCATTAGGAATTACCTCACCTGCACGCCGACCACTTTCAACGTAATTTTCACCATTTCCTGGTGTTGTATAGACTTTTTCTTTGTGTCGATCTTTTGTAGAATAATAAGGAATGAAAGATGCTTTTCTAGTGACTGGGCGATTTTTACTAGAATAATAAGGTCTGGTTATTTCTAGATGATTAGCTTTGGTAGAATAGTAACCAGTAGCATGAACTGAAGCAGCAGGTAAACTAATAATCCATACTAAACAAGCTAACAGAATTATGCTGATTTTTTGGCGGCTTTGATTAAAAAGTTTCTTGAGTTCTAACATTTAGGAAATGTCCTTCTATGTTTCTTACATTATTAAATAATATTCACAAATTTAACTTCTTTCTCTGGGTTATAAACCCATATATAAAAAGAAAGACATTCAACTATAAAATTCCAAAAAAATCAGATCCCAAAATTATCTAAGAAGTCGGGGATCTAAATCTGGTAACAATACTTGTCAGTTAAGCTAAAAACATTAAATCAGGTAGGTTGGGTTGACGTTAGGAAACCCAACATTTACGGGCTTTTGTTGGGTTGCGCTGTCGCTTAACCCAACCTACAAAAACTCAAAGTCCTTCTTATTAAAGGGGGGCTAAATTGCTCAAAGTCCCCCTTTCTAAGGGGGATTTAGGGGGATTGGCGGGTGTCATATCCCACAGGAAAAAGTTTTAAAACAACCTCTAAAGTAGTCATTTTTTACCTAATTATTGGTGTATGTCACTTCCTTGACTTGACCTTGATAACCTAAAAGTTGTGGTTTTTGATTATTGACAGAAACTAATACAGCACCAGCATTACCAGAGCGTATAGTTACATACTTTTTACCTGTCCAATGTTTACGTTCTCCCTGGGTTAAAGTTCCCTCAAATTCAGTTTTTCCATCAGCTTTTACTGTCAGCCATGACTCTCCTTGTAGTTCTAAAGTAACTGCAACATTTGTGGTAATGACTTTACTTGTCAAAGGTAGTGTAGATTTAGAAATAGCCTTAATGTTGGGAGTTGGTAAAACTGTTGTAGTTAAAGCTGATGGTTTGATTGTTGGCTGGGGAATCGTTACTAAATCTGGGTTAGTAGTTTGTAATTTAGCTTTTCCCTGTGTTCTGAGTTGAGAAAATAAACCTAAAGAAGCAGCTATTAACAATAAAATATAAGGGACAAAAAGGGGGATATATAAATATCTATTCCTATGGGAATTATTGCTGTTTTGAGCGGAATCTGGAGGAAAAAGATTAATTTGTAAATTTTTGCACAAAGATGTACCATCCAAGCCTAATGTATCTGCATAACGCCGGATAAATCCCTGAACAAAAACAGGTTCAGGCAATTCTTGAAATCGCTCTTCTTCTATAGCTTGCAAATAAACTAATCGAATATGTGTTTTAGCAGCAATTTCTTCTAAGCGGATAGATTTTTCTTGTCTTACTTGTCGTAAATTGGCACTTATTTCTTGTAACTGCTCTTGTTGAGCCTCATTAAAAAGAGTCACGTTACTCTCCTATTGGGGTAAACACGCAAAAACTTGTATATAAACTTGTTGATTGTTAAAATCCAGCGAATAATCAGGTTGATGATGGTGGTCTAATCCTAATTTGAAAATGGTTAAATTGCCAACTTAGATTTTATTAGTTTAGCTATAAATAGTAGCAAAGTTTGAATAAATTATATTGAGGATAAAAAATAAGTGACCTCTACTTAAAGTATTGTTCCATCTATTTACGCATATACCTCAGAATATTAATATGATCATTTCAAATTGGTATAACAATAAATTAAAGTGATAGGGAACGCAAGCTACAGCTAGTGCTTTCCCTAATTCTGGAGAATACTCTTGAAAAAGCTGGAAATAAAGACTTTGGATTCTGTTATTTATTATCTACTAAGTAGGTGGGCAGAATAACACCAAACTGTGTAAAGAAAAGTAAACAAGGCTAAAATCCTTTCCCTCTGCTTGATGGTAAGGCCAATCTACTTGTACTACTTACATTGACTTGATAAACAAAGGCATAGCAGACTGAACTGACCAATGAGGGGTAAAACCTAAAATTGAGGAAGCCTTTGTAATATTAGCTTGGGAATGTGCAATATCTCCTAGACGAGGAGGTACAAAGTTTATTGCCGATTTCCAGTCAGGAAAAGACTTCTGGAGAATATCTACCAGTTCAAGTAAAGTGATAGAATTACCAGTTGCAATGTTACAATTTAAACAAGAACCAGAGGTGAGAGAATAGGTTAAGGCTTTAATAAAGGCGATCGCTACATCTTTAACATAAACAAAATCTCGGGTTTGGTTCCCATCTCCATAAATTGTAATTGGTTTATTTTGCTGCATGGCATTGACAAAGACAGAAATTACGCCAGAATAGGGAGATGTTGGCAGTTGACGCGGACCAAAAACGTTAAATAATCTGAGTGTCACCACTGAAAAACCCGATTGTTGACTAAATAAACTGGCATATTGTTCGCTTACCAGTTTTTGTAAGCCGTAAGGAGACAGAGGACAAGTGGGATCTTCTTCAGCTATGGGAATTTGACTGGGATTACCATAAACTGCTGCTGAACTGGTAAACACCAACTTGGGAATTTTTAAAGATTCACATAACTCAATTACAGCTAGTGTGGCAGAAAGATTATTATCATGTACAGCTAAAGGATATAACCAAGATTCTGTGACTGATGGGGTTGCTGCTAAATGGGCAATACCATCAATCGGAGTTGTAAAATCTTCCGGTTGGCAAGATAAAATATTTTTTTCTATTAGTTTGAGACGAGGATGTTCAGGTAAGTTTTCTAATCTGCCTGTTGACAGGTTATCAACCACAGTCACAAAATGATTTTCTAACAGTAGTTGTTCTGTAACATGAGAACCAATAAACCCGGCTCCCCCGGTAACAATAAAGTGCATTTTATGACCTTCTCCAAATTAGGTTGTCTTTTATTTTCACTAATGATGACTATAGATTATAATTGTAATTCATCAATTAATTGTTAGATGCGTTTCCCTTGATATCTTACCCAATTAATGAGTTAAGTAATGCCCACAGATGTAAATCTGTGAAATCGGGAATGGCTAGAAAAGCACCAAGTTCTACCAATTTTTGGGGATCTTGGGTAGAAGCTACTCCAATAGTACAGATACCAGCACCCACAGCAGCACGAATACCAGAAGGGGAATCTTCTAGAGCGATCGCTTGATCTGCCCTAATTCCCAAATTGTTTAAGGCCACTTGGTATGGTGTCGGATCTGGTTTTCCTGCCAAACAATTTTCTGCTAAAACAACTGTATCAAAAACCTCTGTAATTTCTAGAACTTCTAACATAAATTCTACATTTAATCTCGGAGCATTAGTAACCAATGCTCGCTTTAATTGATATGTTTCTGTCCATGCTAAAAGTTCAACAAATCCACTCAGAGGTTTTAGATCGTAAGCAAGTTGGCGGAAAAGTTCCTCCTTTTCATCTGCAAATTTATTACTTTCTGCTAGTGATAATTGCGGTAGAATATCTTTAACAATATCTGGATTTAATCTTCCACTAATGCGAGATTTATAAAATATTTCATCAATTTGTATATTATAATTGGACAGTGCTTTTTGCCAAACTTGGTAATGTATAGGGTCAGTATTGGCAATAGTACCATCTAAATCAAAGAGAATTGCCGCCAGCATGGTTTTTTGGTAAGATGTAAATAACTGCTAACCTAATCTACACCGTTTTGGTATCCTGATGACAAAAAAAAGGAACAGGGAATAGGGAACAGATAAATATCTAATCAAGGGACATAACAACTTTCTGTTTAAGCAAATGACAGCCGCTACAAAATTTTTTCTTGTCGATCATCTTGCGGTACAGATTTACAACTCCCCAGTAGAAATGGCTCAGGATGTTGCTGAAATCGCACAAAAGTATTTACAGGAACTTCTCCAACAACAGGATACAGTGGCTATTTTATTGGCTACAGGTAACTCTCAACTGAAATTTCTAGATGCTTTAATTAGTTTAGGTAATTTAGACTGGTCACGGATTACCCTATTTCATTTAGATGAATATTTGGGAATTACGGCTGATCATCCGGCTAGTTTTCGGCGCTATTTGCGAGAACGGGTAGAGAAGCGGGTACATCCTCAGCAATTTCACTATATCCAAGGTGACGCATTACAACCTTTACTAGAGTGCGATCGCTATACCAAATTACTCCAATCTCAACCAATTGATTTATGCTGTCTTGGTATCGGCGAAAATGGACACCTAGCCTTTAACGATCCCGCAGTAGCAAATTTTCAGGACCCCTCTCAAGTCAAACTCGTCAAACTAGACCAAATCAACCGTCAACAACAAGTACACACTGGACATTTTCCTAACTTAGAATCCGTCCCACAATACGCTTTTACTCTCACCATCCCCATGATTTGTACAGCAAAAAAAATCATTTGTTTAGCACCAGAAAAACGCAAAGCCAAGGTAATTAAACAAATGTTACACCACCCCATTACCCCAGATTGTCCCGCATCTATTTTACGTCTTCAATCCCAAGCTACCTTATTTTTAGATCTAAATTCAGCCAGCTTGCTATCTTAAATCGCTGTCTTTTATTCCTATGTTACCATAGGTTTTCTGAAGTTTGACACTAGAAAAGCAAGCCTCTAAATAGGGGCAGTCTTCACATTGAATATTCTTACCAGGATTATTACAACCACAAGGAGGATCGATCAAACATTCAGCATAGTCTCTAGGAATCCAAGATTTTCTGAGGATAAAATACAAAGTTGCTTCCTGTAGGCAAATAATCAAATCACACACCATAAGCAGCACAGATTACACCCAAGAACACTTGATCAAGTTTCTTGCCATTCTTACAAATTCAAAACTACTTTAACTTCCTCCTCTAAATATATAAAATCCTAGTCATCAGGCATAAATTAAATTAACTAAAGATATAGATCCCCGACTTCTTGAAGAAATCGGGGATCTGCACTTTACAAAAAGAAAATTTCAAGAAACGCCACCATTTTTTACCCTAGAGGATTTGCTCAAAAAGCTATTCTTTCCCTTTATTGTTCCACTACTTATTTAGCGCAAACTCTTTTTTCTTTTTCATAATTGCCAGGTATTCGTTGCGAGTTCCATCAACTCGATAATGATCACAAATTTGACATAATTTCAGAATATCCAATCGACTGAATACTTTTTGATGCTCAATTGCGTTATCATTACGCCATCTCCAGAAAGTAGTTCTGTCAATCCGTCGATTGCTTTCAGGCCATCTTCGTCGTGATAGAAAATCTACCAACTCGTCTTCATAAAAAGAGTAGCCTTTAGGTAATTTGAGAAGTTCTTCTCTTAACTCATTTAGCGGGATGAGTGGATCTAACTCAGATAGTCTCATGCCAGCAAGCCCTTATAGTTTTGTGTAAATCCATTCATGCAGAAAACCACACGCAATTCTATTAAATTGCCTGATGTTGTACTGCAATACCATCTGGTTAAAAGTAGATAGACTAGCGAATTAATCAGGTGAATTTATATATTTTTTCAACCCAACTCTGGATCTATCCACTCCCTTAAACCAACGGAATGGTATTACATTATTCAACCACATACAATAAACTGATTATTACTCAATTTCAACCCCTATGCAACCAACCTATCTATAAATAATTAGTATTTTGTTTAGATGATATTTGCAAAGCAACCTTATACAACCACTCTTGGGTAATTAAGTAAATTTTATTTTTTACTGATTTTATTAAAAACACTAATTCAAATATTAAAAATGTTGATTATTTCCTACTTTAGACATATTATCTAGTTTCCAGAATTACATTATCAACAAGATTTATTTTTAACATTAGGACAATATTAACAATTATTAAAAACCACAATATTATTTTACAATTGATCAATGTACCTTAATACACTTCAGTCAAAGGAACTAATTTAATGTATTTTTTCTCACGGATTATGAACTATTAATCTCAGTAATTAGACATAATTGAATTTTCAATCTATCTAAGCCAGGCAAGAGTTATAGTCAAAGCTATCTTTCTTTAGATGTGAATTAATTACCTGTGGTTTAGTTGACAATATAAAGATATCAACAATCTTAAATAAAGTGTATGTAATTTATATGCAAAATTAGCCCCAAGTTCTAAAACATTGGTTAATAATGAATTATCGGGACTGGATAAGAACAGATTTTATATTTGAGCAATTGCATAATAGTTGCAATTTTATAGTCACCATTCTAGGATCAACCTAAATAACTCTTTGATTTTAAATCTATCTCAGTTCAATACTTTTCTAAATCAGTTAGGTTAGCAAGCCATCACGTTGTCATGCAATACTGATCGGTTAAGAGTTTTTGTAGGTTGGGTTAAGTGACAGCGCAACCCAAC
>NZ_JAYGHC010000016.1:84511-109099 GCF_034932285.1 Cronbergia sp. UHCC 0137 | reverse complement strand
AGCTTAACCGACAAGTATTGCGTTGTAATGGCATTTTACATCAGCAAAACCATGCCACTTAAACGAACAGGATTCTATCTCAGTTTAATTACTCAATTTTATAGTCTGTAGGTTGCATCAGACAGAATAACTTCAGCTAAAAAGCGTTGAATTTTACCAATTCAAAGCCAGTAAATAATAATTTATGAGGGCATAAATAAATATAGGACTCCTAAATAATTTCTGATGGCTTGCGTGGCGATAATTCATACCGCTATTATTCAGCACTCGGAAAATAATTAGAAAAGTCTAAATTGCATATTTAAACACCAATTGCTGTTCGTAATTGTGCTTTGTCGCTAGGTATATTGGGTTTAAATATGTTCACCTCTTTAAAAATTAAAAGTTTCCTTTCCTCCTTTAAGATGGACACTTCACTAAATTGGCGGAAACATCATGGGGTGGAGTGTCTTCTTTTCTTAAATTTGGGGGATTTTGCTATAAGTGCAGTTTTTAAACTAAGTAATGAGACAGTATTGATTACACAACTGATTTTTCTGATCCTTCCTGTTCCCTCTCTCAACGAATGAATTTAATTTTGTCCGACTACTTATTTAAACTATAGAAAATATTTTGATTTTATTGACCCAGGCTAAGTTATACTAGGGACATAGGCGCTGGGTGCTTCATATTAAGTTGTTGATTATGCTCCAATGTAAATAGCGCGATCGCCAACTTGTGAACTTGAGATAATCCCGCCAAAAACAAACCACATCAAGGGTTGTAGTCTAGGGTATTGGTAAATCCTGACAGTCACAAATCAAAAATTGCAACTATTTGCTGAGTGTAGGGTACAACGCCTCCTAACTATGCTAATACTGGATATTAACTAACTGCTGTTCGCCGATGACTAAATGCTCATTTATGACTGAGCAATAAAATCAAGGTTTAATCAGCGATATCACAGTGCAGGAAACCATTTTCAGCAAAGATTCTAGGAAGATAGATATATTATCGTCTGAATCTTGGTAATTGAGTGCGAAAAAGAATATATATACTCCAACCCTGACCATTAAATGAATCCAGAGAACTCAGAAACTTACATAAATCATCCAACTTGGGGTTTACTATATAGAATCTGCATGGTTGATGACAACCAGGATCTATTTACCACACTTTACGCCCAACGCTTGTTTTTTTTGGTAGCCAATGACGTGAAAGGAATTAAATTTCAGTCTGTCGGACGGACTGAAGCCAGAATGTTATTGGAAACTCGTTTGCGTACTTTACGCCGCAATGGACACTCCCAGGAGTACGATCAACTTCAGAGTATTTTCCAACGCACTTTCTAATGAGTAGTTCGATTAGCGATCGCCTTGCTACTATTCGCCCCTCACTTCCTGCTTCTGTGCGGTTAATTGCCGTTAGCAAGCAAGTACCCACAGAACTGATGCGGGAAGCATACACCGCCGGAATCCGTGACTTTGGCGAAAATCGCATCCAAGAAGCTGCCAGTAAACAAGCCGAGTTGCAAGACTTACCGGATATTACCTGGCACTTTATTGGCAATTTACAAAGCAATAAAGCCAAAAAAGCCCTAGAATTGTTTGACTGGATTCACTCCGTCGATCATCTTCATCTAGCCCAGCGTTTAAATACCTTAGCGCTACAGCTAGGAGTGAATCCTCAAATTTGCCTGCAAGTTAAAATTCTCCCTGACCCCAACAAAGCCGGTTGGACAGTCCCAGAATTACTAGCCGACTTGCAGGCACTTGATCAATGTAAAAATTTACAAATTCAAGGTTTGATGACAATTCCTCCCTTTGGTTTAAATGAGGGAGAAATATTCAATGTCTTTGATCAAACCAGGAAACTAGCCCAAGAAATCGCCAAAAAACACCTCCAACATCTCCAGATGCACCAATTATCAATGGGAATGTCAGGTGATTACCATATAGCAGTACAAGCAGGGACGACAATGGTACGATTAGGGACTATTATCTTTGGTAAGCGCGGTTAGTATTTTTAGACCCTGGCCGTAGCCAAGGGAACAAAAAATTGATTAGCCAAACGTGTAATAATTTGATACATTTATTTTTGATGGGTGTTCAAAGATATAACACTGACATAAATAACCCCTAAAAAAAATAGGGGTGAAGCAACTTTGCATTCAACGATCATTAGGCTATAATCTTGACTCAATTGCGTCATCAAGTAGTTAGCAGTCCTTCTGAGAAGTATCTGTTTATGATCAGGGCTAAAACTAGAGGTTACAACCAGCAACAGAATTGCTGAATGAAGCACCTAAGATAGCAATTAAAAGTCGGCGACCAAAATTTACAGCCAAGTCAGTTAAGGTAATTTCCACTGGGAGCGTACAAAATGAACAATATATTTTCCAAACTCAAGGACTTCGTGGGCTTAAACGAACAAGTAGAATACGAATACTACGAAGAGGAGCCAGAAACAGATAGCTACCAGCAAAATCTGTATCAACAAGAAAATCCTCAACCAGCACCACAAGAAAGTCCAGCCCCTAATAGACGTTGGCGCGAATCGGCATCTACAATAGGAGATGATGTAGCAGCAGTAGGATCTAAGACTATGAGTAATGTTATTGGTATGCCTGGAGCAATTAATGGAATTTCGGAAGTGTTAGTGCTAGAACCTCGTACTTTTGAAGAAATGCCCCAGGCAATTCAAGCATTACGAGAACGCAAATCAGTAGTCTTAAATCTGACCATCATGGATCCCGATCAGGCACAACGGGCAGTAGACTTTGTTGCTGGTGGTACTTATGCTCTAGATGGACATCAAGAGCGCATTGGAGAAAGTATCTTTTTGTTCACTCCCAGTTGCGTGCAAGTTAGCACCCAGGGCGGATTTTTACATGAAGTCCCACAACCACCAGTTCGTCCCGCTCGTCCTACAAGTGTAACTCCAACTTGGGGCAATGAAGTTAGGATGGCACAGTAAGGTTACAGTAGTCATTAGTCGATAGTTTTTTCCTGGCTAATGACTAAATAATTAATGATAAATGACTAATGACTATTAAATTTGGTTTAATTGGTGGCGGGGTAATGGGAGAAGCTCTTTTATCCCGCCTTATTGCAAAGGGTGTTTATTTAGCATCAGAAGTGATCGTGAGTGAACCCCAACCTTCACGCCAAAAATTTTTACAGCAAGAATATGGGGTGGCTGTGACGACGGATAATCGACTGGTTTTAGAACAAGCTCAGGAAGCTGTGATCTTAGCCATAAAACCCCAAGTATTTAGTGCGATCGCTCAAGAATTAGCAGATATTCTCCCGATCCACAATCCACCTTTATTAATTTCTATCTTGGCTGGTGTACCAGTAAAGAAGCTAGAAGCAGCCTTTCCGCAAATGCCTGTGATCCGTGCCATGCCCAACACTCCAGCCACCGTAGGCGCGGGAATTACAGCCATTTGTATGGGCGCTTACACTCATACCTCCCATCAAGAAATCGCACAACAGGTATTTTCTGCCGTCGGTGAAGTTGTGGAAATTGCAGAAACTTTAATGGATGCAGTAACAGGACTATCTGGTAGCGGACCGGCCTATGTAGCCATGATGGTAGAAGCCTTAGCCGACGGGGGAGTAGCCGCAGGTTTACCCAGAGTAATTGCTCAACAACTAGCCTTACACACAGTTCTCGGTACAGCTAAACTGTTAGAAGAAACTAACATCCATCCCGCCGAACTCAAAGACCGTGTTACCAGTCCTGGTGGTACAACTATAGCCGCAGTTAGTCAATTAGAAAAAGCCGGATTTCGTTCAGCTTTAATTGAGGCTGTTAAAACTTCTGCAAATCGTTCTCAGGAGTTGGGGAAAGGTTGATAAGAGACTTCCAAATAAAAAATATCCCAAAATTTCTTGTGGTGCAGGCATCTTGCCTGCTAATAATACAAGGACGGGCAGGACTTGTACTGAGCTTGTCGTTCGCGTAGCGTGGCGTTAGCCATAGTATGCCCATCCCACAAAATTGGATCATCTTTTTTGTGGACTTCTCTAAAATTGGTATTAACTCAAATTGCTAGTTATTAATTTTTCGGATATTTTGTTCGGACAAATAATTTTAATTCAGACGTTCTCTATTCCCTCCCCTCTACAAAATCTTTATCAATCAAATCGGATCACTATACCTCTTGTATAAATACTTTGGTATTGCCAAGAATATTCTTGAAAAGCTCACGCAAAGGCGCAAAGAAGAATTTGAAAATCACGACTTTTGCAAGAAGTCTACTATATAATCTAATATCAAGAAAATGTAGTTGCTTTAACAGAAATTATGCGAATAATGCAGGAAATTAATAGAATCATCCCAGGTTTTTCCGTAGAATAAGAACCCATGTTTTAAAACGTACTATTGAACCAAGAACGCTTTGTATATCGCACTGTGGATCTCAATACTTATCGGTTAAGCGACAGCGCAACCCAACAAAAGCCCGTAAATGTTGGATTTCCTAACGTCAACCCAATCTACCTGATTTAATGTTTTTAGCTGGACTTTAGACTCAGAACTAAAGTTTTAATTCATACTTTTTCTCTCTACACCCTGCTTTTAACGCCAACCTACTTACATTGCAAACCCAAAACATAGCCAATTTCCTCCTCTCCCCCCATGGTGTAAACATAATATTAGGAAACAATATTACACCAGAACAATTAGTAATTCCTCTTGCACCTACTCCCACAACAATGTTTGGACCCCGTGCAGCTTGTTTATTATCACCAACTGGATCATTATGGGTATCAGATACAGGACATCATCGTTTATTAGGGTGGCGAAATTTGCCCACAAGTGATAATCAACCTGCTGACTGGGTAATAGGACAACCAGACTTTTATACTGAAGGACAAAACGCCAAAGGTACACCAGGAAAATCTACATTCAGCGTCCCTACAGGTATTTGTAAATGTGGTGATGGTTTAGCGGTTGCAGACGCTTGGAATCATCGCATTTTGATCTGGTATTCTGTTCCAGAAGATAGTAATGTTCCAGCCGATTTAGTATTAGGACAAGCTAACTTTATTGATAATGAACCAAATCGAGGGAATCAACAACCCGAAGCAAATACCCTACATTGGCCTTATGGTATTTTTTATCATCAAGATAAGTTATTTGTAGCTGATACTGGAAATCGTCGTTTATTAATTTGGAATCAATTACCCACAGAAAATGGACAACCTGCGGATATAGTTTTGGGACAGCCAGATATGAGATCACGCAATGAAAATGGAGGTGGTTCTCCCACGGCTTCCAGTATGCGTTGGTGTCATGATATCACACTTTGGGAAGATAATTTAGTTGTCACTGATGCAGGTAATAACCGAGTAATGATTTGGGAAGGAATACCAACAGAAAATAACACCCCTTGTGCGGTGATTGTAGGTCAAAAAAACTTTAATTTTGTGGAATTAAATCAAGGAGTATATTTCCCTAATGGCAGTAGTTTAAGTATGCCTTATGGCGTAGATATATGGAAAGATTGGTTAATAGTTGCAGATACAGCTAATTCTCGTTTGCTAGGATGGAAGAAACCAGAATCTATTTTATTATTACATGGTAAGGATGCTGATGTTGTAATTGGACAAGATAACTTTACAAGTAAAAGCGAAAATCGTAATTTTGGACTACCAACACGACAAAGTTTAAATTGGTGTTATGGAATTAAAGTTTGTGGTGAAACTGGGGTAGTTGCTGATTCTGGTAATAATCGCGTTTTGATTTGGAATTTTTGATTATTTCACGCAGAGACGCAGAGGAGAAAGGATGAGAATAGAAGAAATTAGGGTCTGTGGTACTGTGCAAGGTGTTGGTTTCCGCCCTACTGTGTACCGTTTGGCGAGGAATTTTGGTTTAAAAGGTGATGTTTTTAATGATGGGGAAGGTGTTGTAATTCGTATTGCTGGAGGTGAGGAAGAAATAACGGGTTTTGTAAATAAATTATATCAAGAATGTCCTCCTTTGGCTAAAATTCATCAGGTAATTAGAGGTCGATATTTTGGGGAGTTTGATTTTGATAATTTTGTCATCTCTCAAAGTGTGAATACTGTTGTGAGAACAGAAATTTCTCCTGACGCTGCAACTTGTCCCCAATGTCAAAAGGAGATTTTTGATCCTTTTAGTCGTTATTTCCGTTATCCCTTTACTAATTGTACTCATTGTGGTCCCCGGTTGAGCATTATTCGCGCTATTCCTTACGATAGAAATAACACTAGCATGGTGGATTTTTCGATGTGTAGAGAGTGTGAAAAAGAATATCAAAATGTAGAAAATCGTCGTTTTCATGCCCAACCTATCGCTTGTCATGTATGTGGACCAACTGCATGGTTAGAAAGGGCTGACGGTAAGGCTGTTATCTCTGATATGTTCTCAATGTTAGATGATGTGGATGCTGTTTGTACTTTATTACAAAAGGGTGAAATTGTTGCTATTAAAGGTTTAGGTGGTATTCATTTAGCTTGTGATGCAACTTTAGAAAATGCAGTTATAAAACTTAGAAATCGCAAGCAACGCTATCACAAACCTTTTGCGTTAATGGCAAGAGATATTAATATTATTTCTGAATATTGTCATATTAACGATTTAGAAAAAACATTATTAACCAGTCCTGCCGCACCTATTGTTTTATTAAATATTAAAGATCATAAAAAATTACCATCTTCTATAGCACCGGGACAAAATATCCTTGGTTTCATGTTACCTTATACCCCCTTACATCATTTAATTCTCAGCCGTATGAACCGCCCCATAGTTTTAACTAGCGGTAATATTGCTGATGAACCGCAATGTATAGATAATGAAGAGGCAAAAAATAAATTATCTAAAATAGCTGATTATTTTCTTTTACATAATCGAGATATTATTAATAGAGTAGATGATTCTGTTGTGAGGGTTATTGATAATAAAATTCAAACTATGAGACGCGCTAGAGGATATGCCCCTGCACCAATTATTTTACCACCAGGATTTGAAAAAGTGCCGCCGATTTTAGCAATGGGTAGCGAGTTAAAAAATACCTTTTGCTTATTACAGGAAGGTAAGGCAATTTTATCGCAACATTTAGGTGATTTAGAAAATGCTGCTGCTTTTAGTGCTTATCAAGATACGCTAAATTTATACTTAAATTTATTTGAACATAAACCAGAAATAATTGCTATTGATAAACACCCAGAATACCTTTCAGCTAAACTCGGTAAAGAACTCGCTACTGCGAATCAAATTCCACTTTATCAAATTCAACATCATCATGCCCATATAGCAGCTTGTATGGCAGAAAATCAAATTTCTTTAGATGCTAAACCAGTTTTAGGAATAGCTTATGATGGTTTAGGTTATGGTGAAGATGGTAAATTATGGGGTGGAGAATTTTTATTGGCAGATTATCGAAATTTTCAACAACTAGCTACATTTAAACCAATACCTATCATCGGAGGAAAACAGGCAATTTATCAACCTTGGAGAAATACATACTCTCAATTAACTAATGCTTTTACCTGGGAAGAAATCAAAGAAAAATACAGTAATTTAGAAATAATTAGCTTCTTGGAAAATAAAAATCCCAAACTACTTAACCAAATCATGAAAAAAGGTATTAATTCCCCCTTAACATCGTCAGTAGGGAGATTATTTGATGCAGTTGCAGCCGCAATAGGCATTTGTCGAGAGGAATGTAGTTATGAAGGACAAGCAGCGATAGAAATGGAAGCCATAGTGGATATCAACATTTTAAATAATGATGAAGAAACTCTAAATTATCCCTTTAATTTAGAAAAATCGGATAACATTTATTATATAAGTACATCTCCAATATGGCTACAAATACTCAATGATATAAAACAGCATATCTCCTCGTCAGAAATAGCTGCAAAATTTCATAAAAGTTTAGCTATTGCCATTGCCACGACAGTTAAAAAAATTAGACAAGAACATGAATTTAATCAAGTAGCATTAACAGGGGGAGTATTTCAGAATCGAATTTTATTAGAACAGGTAAAAATGCGGTTAGAAAAATTAGAAATAGAAGTTCTAACTCATAGTATAGTACCTGCAAATGACGGAGGTTTATCACTAGGACAAAGTGTAATTACAGCCGCTAAATACTTAAAAAAATAACATAAAAACCTCTGTTGTCTCCGCGCCTCTGCGTGAGATAAATCTTCAAAAAAGGAAAATCAAAATGTGTTTAGGGATTCCCGGACAAATTATCGAAATCAGCAACCCAGAACATAAACTAGCGATAGTTGATATTAGTGGAGTTAAACGCCAAATAAATATTGCTTGTATAGTTGACGAACAACACCCCCCAGAAGCTTGTATAGGAGACTGGGTATTAGTTCACGTTGGCTTCGCTATGAACCGTATTAACGAACAAGAAGCAGCAGAAACATTAGAACTATTGGAAGAAATAGCCCAATCTTATACTTAAAAACCTCTCTTCCTTTGCGTCTTTGCGCCTTTGCGTGAGAAATAAAAATATGAAATATGTAGACGAATTTCGCAACCCCGAAAAAGCCCAAGCCTTACAACAAGAAATAACCAAACTCAGCCAACAAATAAATAGACATTTAGATAAAAATTTAAAAATTATGGAAGTATGCGGTGGACATACCCATTCTATTTTTAAATATGGAATCGAAGAAATATTACCCGATAATATTGAATTAATACATGGGCCTGGTTGTCCAGTGTGCGTTATGCCTAAAGGTAGATTAGATGGTGCGATCGCTCTTTGCCAAAATCATAACATAATCTTCACAACCTTTGGCGATGCAATGCGCGTACCCGGTTCAAAAACCAGTCTCCTACAAGCTAAAGCCCAGGGTGCAGATATCCGCATGGTGTATTCCCCCTTAGATAGCCTAAAAATAGCCAAAGAGAACCCCAACCAAGAAATTATCTTTTTCGGCTTAGGCTTTGAAACCACCGCCCCCAGCACGGCTTTTACTATCCTCCAAGCAGCAGCAGAAAATATAACTAACTTTAGTATGTTTTCTAATCATGTGTTAGTTATCCCTGCACTCCAAGCATTATTAGAAAATCCAGATTTAGAACTTGATGGTTTTGTTGGTCCTGGTCATGTCAGCATGGTAATAGGGACAGACCCTTACAATTTTATTTCTCAACAATATCATAAACCAATAGTTATTTCTGGCTTTGAACCATTAGATATCTTCCAATCAATTTGGATGCTATTGAAACAAATAGTCGAAAATCGTTGCCAAGTTGAAAATCAATATAATCGCTTAGTAGAACCAGCCGGAAATAAAAACGCATTAAAAGCCATGAATCAAGTTTTTACAGTCCGAGAAACCTTTGAATGGCGGGGTTTAGGTGAAATACCCTATTCAGGCTTAAAAATTCGCAACGAATACGCCCAATTTGATGCCGAAATTAAATTTACTGTTCCTAACTTAAAAATTGCAGACCATAAAGCTTGTCAATGTGGAGAAATTCTTAAAGGAGTATTAAAACCTTGGCAATGTAAAGTATTTGGTACAGCTTGTACTCCCGACAACCCCATTGGTAGTTGTATGGTTTCTTCAGAAGGTGCCTGTGCAGCCTATTACAAATATGGGCGACTGTCTACTATGGCAAAAAGAGATAAATCAGGTGTATCAACCGAACCCCTATCAGTCTAAATTACACAACTTGAGGAAAAATATATGGCTTATGTAACCGTCCGAATTAATAAGGGTAACTCCATAGAAAGAAAGCGAAAATTAGTCAAGGCTGTGACTGATGCTTTAGTGTCCACTTTAGATACTAAATCTGAGTATATAACTGTTCATATTGAAGAAATTGAACGAGAAGATTTGGGAATTGGTGGTGTTTTACAATATGACAAAAACAACAATAAGCGCGAAGACAGGGACGACAGGGACGACAGAAGAAATTGGTAAATAATTAATTTAAAATGACAGGTATCTTACCTGTCCCACCAAGAAAAAATATAATTACAAAACAATTTTAAAATGACAATTAACTCTAATCAAAACCCCTTATTTCAAAAAATCGAACAAGTCCGTCGTCGTCCAGGAAAAATAAAAGATACTCATATTAATCTAGCCCATGGTAGCGGCGGTAAAGCCATGCGTGATTTGATAGATGATATCTTTGTAAAAACCTTTGATAATCCTATTCTTGCCCAACTAGAAGACCAGGCGACCTTCAATTTAGTCAATCTTTTAGAACAGGGAGATAGACTAGCTTTTACAACAGATTCTTATGTAGTAGATCCCTTATTTTTTCCTGGTAGTGACATAGGAGAATTAGCCGTAAATGGCACTATTAATGATTTAGCCGTGAGTGGGGCAAAACCATTATATCTTAGTTGTAGCGTCATTTTAGAAGAAGGTTTCTCTGTAGAAACATTGCGACGTGTGGCTACAAGTATGCAAGCCGCAGCTAAAAAAGCCGGAGTGAAAATTGTCACGGGAGACACAAAAGTTGTACATCGTGGTGCTGCTGATAAACTATTTATTAATACTGCTGGTATTGGGATTATTCCCCCAGGGATTGATATTTCTGCCCGCAATATTCAACCAGGAGACGTAGTTATTATTAACGGTGAAATCGGCAATCATGGAACAGCAATTTTAATTGCTAGGGGAGAACTAGCTTTAGAATCTTCAATAGAAAGTGATTGTCAACCATTACATGATTTAGTTGCCGAAATTATCAAAATTTGCCCCCAAATTCACGCCATGCGAGATGCTACCAGAGGAGGTTTAGCCACAGTATTAAATGAATTTGCCCTTACAGCAAACGTAGGAATACGCATTCATGAAAATACAATTCCCATTAGAGAACAAGTAAATGGAGTATGTGAAATACTCGGTTTAGATCCCTTGTATCTAGCCAACGAAGGAAAATTAGTAATAATAGCACCAAAAGAAAAAGCCGATTTAATTTTAGCAACAATGCAAAATCACCCAACTGGAAAACAAGCATCTATCATTGGTGAAATTATCCCCACACCAGAGGGAATAGTCCTTTTGAAAACTGCCTTTGGTGCAGAAAGAATAATTGATATGCTAGTAGGTGATCAACTCCCACGAATTTGTTAAAAATAACTCATTTTCTTCTCTCCGCGCCCTCTGCGTCTCTGCGGTTTGTTAAAAATAGGACTTACCCAGGGGGAATAAGGATTTGAGATTGCTTCCCTAATAACATAAGTTGCTTTTTTAGTTAAGTAAGGTGCGTCAGAATTTTAAAATTAGTGATTTTATACCAATTCTGTATAAAGATGCGCCCAATTTAGAAAGGAACGAACCACAGAGACACAGAGAACACAGAGGAGGAAAAGACAAGGTTACAAAATTCAGCGCAGCCTCATAAAGAAATGGTATTAGCCTAAATTATTCTGTCTGACGCACCCTACAGACTACAAAATATCCGAAAATTAATAACCTTAAATCAAACATAATGCACGAACTAGGAATCACCCAAAATATCATCGCTATAGTCAGCGAACACGCCCAAGGTCAAAAAGTAGAGAAAGTTGTATTAGAAATTGGTAAACTATCAGCCATAATGCCCGAAGCAGTTAAATTTTGTTTTGATATTTGCGCCCAAGGTACAATAGTAGAAGGGGCAATATTAGAAATAATAGAAATTACAGGAATGGCGAAATGTCGCCAATGTGGTGCAACAATTGTTTTAGAAAAACCCTTTGGTGTTTGTAAATGTGGTAGCGTGCAATTAGATTTAATAACTGGTGAAGAACTAAAAATCAAGGAAATAGAAGTAGAGGAATTATGTGTGTAACTTGCGGTTGTTCAGATGGTAGTGATACTAAAATTACTAACTTAGAAGAAGATAAACTAGAACACCATCATACTCATACCTTACCTGATGGTACTGTCATTACCCATACTCACAGTCATGAAGCAGCACCTCAAATTCATGCGAAAATTCATAACACCACGATATCTTTAGAAGAGAATATTTTAGCCAAAAATAACTTACTAGCTGCCCAAAATCGAGGTTGGTTTAAAGGTCGAAATATTCTGGCTTTAAATTTAATGAGTTCTCCCGGTGCGGGGAAAACAACTTTACTAACTCGTACAATTAATGATTTAAAAGATAAATTAACTCTTAGTGTAATTGAAGGCGACCAAGAAACCACAAATGATGCTGAAAAAATTAAATCTACAGGCTGTAAAGTTGTGCAAATCAACACGGGTACAGGCTGTCATTTAGACGCTGCAATGATAGAACGGGGTTTAGAACAACTCAAACCACCATTAAATTCAGTGGTGATGATTGAAAATGTCGGAAATTTGGTTTGTCCGGCTTTGTTTGATTTGGGAGAACAGGCAAAAGTGGTGATTTTGTCGGTGACAGAAGGGGAAGATAAACCAATTAAATATCCCCATATATTTCGTGCTAGTGAAATCATGATTTTGACTAAAATTGATTTGTTACCTTATGTACAGTTTGATGTTGAACGCTGTATTGAATATGCAAAACAGGTAAACCCGCAAATACAAATTTTTCAAGTTTCCTCTACCACTGGTGCAGGATTAGCAGATTGGTATGGGTGGTTAACTGAAAAATGATTGAGAAGTTGCTGATATATAGGGTTACTATTTGAGTCTTGAACATATAAGTAACGCTAGATCAAATAAGGTGCGTCAGAAACTTAAAGTTAGCGATTTTAGCTTAAATTATTCTGTCTGACGCACCCTACAGACTACAAAATATCAGAAGAATTAATAACTAGCAACTTGAGTTAAGTAGAGTGGGCATTTTCCACCCTACTTGTATTTGTATAGCTACGCCATGCAAGCTATCGAAAATTATTTAGGAGTCCCATATATAAAAATACCTAGATTAGACTTGCTAATTCGACAAAGTTATTTGATGAACATAAAATATTTATCTTCAAAACTTGATATAAAAAAAGAAATGTTTTTTATTTACAGAATCTTCATAAATCAATAAGTTAAAAGTATATAGACAGCGATCATAAAAACAAAAAACACATCATGTTTGAAAGTAAAACCAATATCTTATCTGTAGATACCAAGGCATGGGCATTAGAATCTCAAGACAAATCCAAAGCATTAACAACATTAAATGATTCTTCTATTAGCAGAAGTTCTGCAATATCCCAAGAAGAAAACTCCTTATTACCTTCTTTACCATTTGATCCATTAGCCCAGTTACCAATCGGCAGTGCTAACCCCAATCCTAACCCCTATTTAACTAGCGCGGCGATTGTTCCTGATTTTAACGGTGATGGTAAAACAGATAAACTTTGGGTAAATGTTGAAACTGGCGAAATTTTAGTTCGTCTGATGAATGGTACACAAATTTTAGAACAATCATCTTTGGGTCAATATGATTTAACGACCTGGAGTTATGATATTGCTGATTTCAACGGAGATAATAAAACAGACTTTTTATTACGCAACAATGCCACCGGTCAGAATATGGTTGCGTTAATGAATGGTACGAACGTATCTAGTTTTGTAGCTTTGGAAAAAGTTGACGCAGGTTGGAATGGTAGTATTGGCGATTTCAATGGCGATCGCAAAACTGATATTTTCTGGCATAATGCTCAAACAGGACAAAATGCTATTTGGGAAATGGATGGCACCACAGTAGTCACAGCCAGCGTTTTAGAAACCACCGCAGTCGGATTAGCCCCTAGCATTGTTGATTTTGATGGTAATGGTAGAAGCGACCTGTTCTGGCGCAATACAACAACCGGTGAGAACAGTGTTTGGTTCATGAATGGCGCTGAATCCACCAAATATGATCTACAAACACAAGATGCGTCTTGGAACTATACCCTTGGCGATTTTAACGGTGACTGGAAAACTGATGTTCTATGGCGTAATTCCCAAACAGGTGAAAATAAGGTTTGGTCGATGAATGGCATTTTTGTCACCGAAGGAACTTTATCCACTCTAGATGCCAATTGGACCTCTAGCATTGGTGATTTCAATGGCGATGGCACAACAGATATTTTCTGGCACAATAAGGCCACAGGGGAGAATACCGCTTGGTTGATGAATGGTACTTCAGTGACCTCTGAAGCCTTCTTACCCAGCAATAATGCCGCTTTGCAACCATCCCTTGGTGATTTCAATGGTGATGGTAAAACCGACATCTACTGGCGTGATCAACAAACAGGTGCAGATAGCATCTGGACTATGGATGGTACAACAGCAACTGAAACTCCTATCGCAGCTATAGATCAATTGGCTCCACAGTGGTATACTGCTTAGATATTACCAATTACAAATAGGGGGACTCTGGGGCAAGATAAAATTACCTATCTCGTCCTCCCCCCTTTTTTTTGTATATTAGACTTCTTGCATAAATACTTTGGTGTCGCCAAAATATTCTTGAAAAGCTCACGCAGAGGCGCAGAGGCGCAAAGAAAAATTTGAAAATCACGACTTTTGCAAGAAGTCTATTTAGGGTTTGCTGATAGCGTAGCGTGGCAAGTTTCAGGCTTTTGTCATCCCATGTTAGTGCGGTGCGTCAGATGGAAAAAATCTGTTAGATGTCCAATTATCGGGTCTGACGCACCCTACAAGAGATAAAATCCATAATTATGATGTAATAGATTTATAAACCTAAAACCAGATTAAAGACTATTCTTCCTCCTGACTCCTGACTCCTAGCCTATTTAAAATTTGTAAGTTAAAACCTCAATGGCTGTATTTGTGGGCAAAGTTTTAGGATTCAAAGCAATAGTATCAGTATTATTACGCTTTACAGTTGTCCCCTGCATCAAAGTGATAAATTCATCGACTGGTGTAATGTCACAGGTAGCAGGATCGGCGGCTTTGGTACGGTAATGGGTGGGAATAACTAACTTAGGATTGAGGATAGCGATCGCCTCCTTAGCCTCTGTAGCATTATACGCTTTAGCGCTGCCTCCCACGGGAACTAAGGCCACATCAGGACGACCCATGAGGATTTTTTGCTCAATACTAATTGGTGCAGCCGCTCCTCCTAAGTGTAAAATATTCACACCCCCTTGTTGCCAACGCCAAACGATATTTTTACCAAATTGCTTACCACCTTTGCGATCGTGGTCTACAGCAATTCCCTGGAATTTAATCCCTTGAAACTCATAAACTCCCGGTTGATAAACTAATTTAGGATTTCCCGGTAGTCCTTCCACAGCCCCTTCATCTAAAAGTTGACTACTAATTAATACTAAATTTGCCTCTACTTGGGGGGGACGATAACCTGCTGTACAACCCCTAGTCCGAAAGGGATTAACTAGAATCTTAATCCCACCACCAGTAAATAAAAAGCAGGTGTGACCTAACCATTGAATTGATACATCATTAGATTGAGCATTAACTTTCTGGTTAAAACCCACATTAGTAACTACAGCCGTTACCAACCCTGCTCCAGCATAGCCCATCAACTGTCGTCGTTTCATCAATTATTCTCTCAACTGCAATTGTGTCAAAAAATTTCTGAGTAACTGCTTACCAGAAGCCGTGAGTACACTTTCAGGATGGAATTGGACTCCTTGAATATGAGGATAGTTCCGGTGTCGTACTCCCATAATCGTGCCATCTTCCACCCAAGCAGTGATTTCTAAAACTTCAGGACAAGTTTCTCGGTCAATCACCAAACTATGATATCTGGTAGCGGTAATCGGATTTTCTAATCCTTGAAAAACACCAATTCCAGTGTGAGATACCTGAGAAGTTTTGCCGTGCATCAACTCTGGTGCAGCCACGATTTTACCACCGAATACCTGACCAATGCTTTGATGTCCTAGACAAACGCCCAAAATTGGTAAACTAGATCCTAGTTGAGCGATCGCTTCTAGAGAAATTCCTGCATCTTCTGGCCGACCAGGACCCGGAGAAATCACCACGGCATCAGGATTTAACCCCCGAATTTCGTCTATCGTGATTTTATCGTTACGAAACACTTTTACATCAACAGCGATCGGGAACTCTGACCCCAGTTCCCCTAAATACTGCACTAAATTATACGTGAAACTGTCGTAATTATCAATAACTATAATCACAATTTTTCCTTAATTCCATTAATTACCTATCCATCATCTTGACAGCAGAGGGATGATTAAGGCTACTAGAGGTGGGACTAACAGGATAGCCGCTATTAACAAAGCCACTATAGATGATACCAGTACAGCGCCCGCAGCACAATCTTTGGCAATTTTCGCTAGATCATGGTAAGTTTGCTTAACTGTCAAGTCTACCAGAGACTCAATAGCCGTATTCACTAACTCCAAAGTCAAAACTAAACCGCTAGTAATGGCAATTATAGCTATTTCTACAGGCGTTAAACGCAAGAAAACGCTTAAACCTAGAGCCAAAGTACCTAAAACTACATGAATGCGGAAATTGCGCTGAGTTTGGAAACTATAGCTGATTCCAGCCCAAGCATACTTAAAACTAACGAATAAATTAGAGGCAATCTGCCAGGAAAATTCTCGTTCTTTAGTCACAACTGTTGATGAGCGTTGGGGTTTTGGTGGTAGCGAAATTTTTTGTGACATAGACTAAAAAATACAATAATAGTGATGGTCAAGTAGTTATCTTCGCCCATTTTCATGGACTGATTTACTTTGACGATATCTTAGGAAATTTGTTACTTAATTATTGTAAATTTATCCCCTAAGAATCAAAATCACAGAAATAGCCTCTATTGCCATTCTGTGTCTATACTAATATCCACTGCTTTTAGTAGTATCACTTGTTGTTTTAACATTTGCAGCAAACTGTCTTCATCAGGATGATCCCAACCCAACAGATGCAGCAAACCATGAGCCGTTAACCAAGCTAGTTCTGTAGATAAGCTATGTCCCTGCTGTTGGGCTTGGCGTTTTCCTGTATCTATAGATACAATAATATCTCCCAGATACAAAGGTAAAGACGCAAGCATTTCTTCACTTTGGGGCAAATCTCCCTCTAAGGCAGCAAAGGCTAAAACATCTGTTGGTCGATCTTGTTGGCGATATTGGGCATTTAAAGCTTGAATTTGCTTATCGTCTGTTAAACGCAGCCCAACTTCATAGCTGGGTGCTGGTGGAAGATCAGGATGAAGAATTTCTAGCCATTGTCGAAACCAGTTTTCCCAAGTTTGGTCAGTAATATTTACTGCTTGGGACGGGGAATGCTCCTCAAAAGAATTTTCCACATATAATTCAAATTTCAGCAAGCACTAAGTCTCCTGGGTTAGCGAGTTAGGTAAGCAAGACCGACAAGAACAGCTAACAGCCCTAAAGCAGTAAGTCCAAAATGCTTGAGAGAAGTGCTACCTTTCCTGACCATGTTTCGCATGGCAAGTTTTACATAGCTGGGTTGAGGTTCTGTCGCTGGAGATTTGCTCATGATTTTTTCAAAATAATCTCTTTTATTACTTTAACAGGTACTTTGGGCAAATGCCCCCTAATTTACCTAACTGGTACTTCACAATTGCCTCCCAAATCGAAATTGTACTGAGATAAATTCCGTTGTGCGGATCACGAATAGCATCCCGAACATCAATTGACAACTGGGTATCGCCACTGATAAACCAGAGGAAAATATGCGTGTCTAGCAGCATTTTCATTTACCCTCGAACCCATTTAAAATCTCCTCTGGCAAAGGCGCGTCAAAATCGTCAGGAACTATAAACTCTCTAGCACACAGGCCAAAAGGTCGTAATTTCTTACCATTAGATATAGTAGGTCTAGTCTCAATTTTTGATTTATTATTATGTTCAATTCCTTGCATCTGAATATTATTCATAATAGCTTTTCTCTAAGCATTAATAAAAATCCGATGAACTAGCTTTCCATTATAAAATCCATTTAGGAGTTTGTGTAAAACTATTACTGTAGTGATATCTGGTTGATATGAAAGATTGATTTTCGCGTTCGTCTAGCGTCTTGTAGAGAAGCGGTACTAGGACAAAAAATCAAGGTTTCAATCTCACATAAGGCGTTTGACTGTGAACCCAGAGCATTTTGTACATTCATATTTATCTATCATAGAGGTAAGGCCTATAAATTATAATTGACTCAATGCTGACCCAGATTAAAGACTTAGCAAGCAAACTAGCGCCCAGGTTAGTGGAAATTCGTCGTCACATTCACGCACACCCAGAACTCAGTGGCCAAGAATATCAAACGGCTGCCTTTATTGCGGGGGTTTTATCTTCTAGTGGTTTGCACGTTGAGGAAGGTGTAGGTAAAATTGGTGTAGTTGGTGAATTGCAAGGTGCTAACGATGATGGAAGGGTGTTAGCAATTCGGGCGGATATGGATGCTTTGCCAATTCAAGAACGCAGTGGGTTGGAGTATGCTTCCCGAATATCCGGGGTGATGCACGCTTGTGGTCATGATATCCATACTACAGTGGGGTTGGGTACGGCCATGGTGCTGTCTCAAATTGGGAGTGAGTTGGGTGGTAAGGTTAAATTTTTATTTCAGCCAGCCGAGGAAATTGCCCAAGGTGCAAGCTGGATGGTAAATGATGGGGTGATGAATAATGTTTCGGCTATTTTAGGGCTGCACGTTTTTCCGTCTATTCCGGCTGGTACAATTGGGATTCGTTACGGGGCTTTGACAGCAGCAGCCGATGATTTGGAAATTTTAATTTTTGGTGAGTCTGGCCATGGTGCGCGTCCCCATGAAGCGATTGATGCAATTTGGATTGCTGCACAGGTAATTACCTCGCTACAACAAGCTATTAGTCGGACTCAAAATCCTTTGCGTCCAGTGGTGTTAAGTATTGGTAAGATTAATGGCGGGAGAGCGCCAAATGTGATTGCTGATCAAGTACAGTTGTTAGGGACAGTGCGATCGCTCCACCCAGAAACCCGCACTCAATTACCAAACTGGATTGAAAATATTGTTGCTAATGTTTGCAATTCCTACGGTGCAAAGTACCAAGTTAATTATCAACAAGGTGTACCCAGTGTACAAAATGATTATACTTTAACCCAGTTATTACAATTATCGGCGGAAGAAGCTTGGACTAGCGATCGCGTTCAAATTTTACCAGAACCCTCTCTTGGTGCAGAAGATTTTTCTGTTTATTTAGATTACGCCCCTGGTTCAATGTTTCGTTTAGGTGTAGGCTACAAAGACCGGATTATTAATCATCCTTTACATCATCCTCAATTTGAAGTTGATGAATCTGCAATTATTACGGGGGTTGTAACTTTGGCTTATGCAGCTTATAAATACTGGCATACTATTTAGGGTTTGGGGAAAAAGTCTTTTCGTTAGGGCTAGGAGTCAGGAGTCAGGAGTCAGGAGTCAGGAGGAAGAATAGTCTATAAAAAAAACACTCAAACCCTCATTTCTCTGCGTTCTCTGCGCCTCTGCGGTTCGTTAATCCGAATAATTTATTTTTTGTAAGTCCCTTAAAGGAATTAACAGCAGATTAAAATAGTATGAGTAAATAAAAGAGGTGAATTATGGTTCAAGCTTTACCCAAGCCTGTAACATTTGACGAATTTTGTGAATGGTATCCAGACACAGGGGTACGCTATGAACTGCACGACGGGGTAATTGTGGAAATGAATCAACCATTAGGTAAACATGAACTCATTATCTTTACATTATGTCGTAGTTTAATGTCTGTAGTGTTTCAACTTGATTTACCTTATGGTATTGTTAAAAATGCCTTTGTTAAACCACAACAATCTAATTCTGCCTATTGTCCTGATGTTCTGCTGCTAAATCCTAGCAACTTAGGAAATGAGTCACTGTGGGAAACAAAATCAACACTTACCCAAGCAGCATCAGTTCCCTTGGTAATTGAGGTTGTTAGTTCTAATTGGGGTATTGATTATGGTAGCAAAGCGATCGCTTATGAATCAATAGGGATTCCTGAATATTGGATAATAGATTATTTGGGATTAGGTAGTAGAAGATTTATTGGTAATCCAAAATCGCCAACACTGTCAATTTATTCTTTTGTTGATGATGAATATGACGTTAATCAGTTTAGGGGTAATGAATTGATTTTGTCACCAACTTTTCCAGAGTTACATTTAACGGCTAAAGAAGTTTTAATGATAGATGAATAATCCAGTTTAACGAAAACATCCACTAGAAAATATTGAGTAAATCTATGAAACTGCAAACTACTATCCAAGAAATTAAAACACTCCAAGCCTACTATACGCCAGAAGAATATTTAGAACTGGAAGAAAAAGCTGATGAAAAAAATGAATATAAAAATGGAGAAATTATAGCTGTGACTTGTGAAACAACAAATCATAATAAAATGGCAGGTAATTTTTATATATCTTTAAATTTAGCATTAGATGATTTAGATTATGAAGTCTATATTGGCGATGTAAAATTGTGGATTCCTCGCTATCGGCAATTTACCTATCCTGATGTGATGGTAATTGAGGGAAAATCTGTTTATTATGGACAAAATACCACAATAGTGACAAATCCGCGATTAATTGGGGAAGTTTTATCAAAATCGACAAAAGATTATGACCGTGGTGATAAGTTCCTTTATTATCGCTCAATTCCTGAATTTCAAGAATACATTTTGATTGATCAAACTCAATATTATGTGATGCAGTATGTCAAAACTGCTGAAAATCAATGGATTTTGAAAGAATATGCAACAGAAGATGCTATATTAGATCTTTCATCAATTAATGTAGAGTTGTCTTTAAAGCAATTATACAAAAAAGTGAATTTCTCTGAAAATAGTTTTGCGTGAGTTGATCAACTAGCAAACCTGAATAAAAATAAAAAACGATTAGCGATTCCTACGGAGCGCTTCTCTACGAGACGCTACCGCGAACGCTATCGCACTACATTCAAATAATGTAAAATCTAAACATATAGTCTGACATAGAATTCCATGAAAACTTTTACTGCAATAATTGAGAGAGATTCACAAACAAAACTTTATGTAGGTTATGTACCTGGATTTCCGGGAGCGCATTCTCAAGGTGAAACATTGGACGAATTACAGCAAAACTTACGTGAAGTGATTGAAATGTTGGTTGAAGACAAAGAACCGGAATTTGAGACTGAGTTTATTGGTACACAACAAATTATACTTCAGTCAGCATGAGTAGTATTCCTGTCTTAAAACCTCAAGAGGTAGTGCGAATGTTAGAAAATCTGGGATTTGTAGAAGTACGTCAGACAGGTTCTCACAAACAGTTTCGTCATGAAGACGGTAGAGGAACAACCGTTCCATTCCACAAGGGACGTGATATTTCACCAACTTTACTGCGGAAGATTGCGAGCGATATTAATTTAACGGTCGAAGACTTGCTGGAAACTCGCTAAAAATAAAAAACCGACTAGCGATCGCCCCCATCACGATATAATATTAGATCACGGCTACGAGCATCTACCATGACTACTTCCACACCAGAACCCAATCAACCAAATACACCACTTACCGATACAGGACTGGTCAAAGAACGCAGTAAGCTGAGTAAAATGTATCAGCATTATGTGGAAATGAAGGATAAATATCCTCATGCGTTGTTGCTGTATCGAGTAGGAGATTTTTTTGAAACTTTCTTCCAAGATGCTGTCACAGTTTCCAGAGAATTAGAATTAGTTTTAACCAGTAAACACGGTGGTGAAGTTGGTCGTGTGGCTATGACAGGTGTACCTCATCACGCTTGGGAACGCTACACAACCCAACTGGTGGAAAAAGGTTACGCTGTGGTGATTTGCGACCAAGTAGAAGACTCTGCTGATGCTGTGGGTTTGGTGAAACGGGAAGTTACCCGCATCCTCACACCAGGGACATTGTTAGAAGAGGGAATGTTAAAAGCAAGTCGGAATAATTACCTGGCTGCTGTGGTAATTGCGGCTAATCATTGGGGACTGGCTTACGCAGACATCTCGACAGGGGAATTTCTCACCAGTCAAGGAAGCGATTTAGAACACCTGACCCAAGAATTAATGCGGTTACAACCTTCGGAAGTGCTGTTTCCCACCAACGCCCCAGATTTAGGTAGTTTACTACGTCCAGGAGAAACTTCACCATCTCTTCCCCAATGTTTACCCCCTACATTTTGCTATAGTTTGCGATCGCAAGTCCCCTTTTCCCAAGCAGAGGCTAGAAGTAAATTATTACAGAAATTCAAAGTGCGATCGCTCGAAGGATTAGGTTGTGAACACCTCACCCTCGCTGTTCGTGCGGCTGGTGGCCTTTTAGACTACATCGAAGATACACAAAAAACCAACCCCATTCCCCTGCAAACCTTACGCACCTATACACTTACTGATTATTTAATTGTTGATAATCAAACTAGACGTAACCTAGAAATTACTCAAACCGTTCGTGATGGAACTTTTCACGGTTCTTTGCTGTGGGCGTTAGATAGAACTAGCACGGCAATGGGGGGACGGGCTTTGAGAAGATGGTTGTTACAACCGCTACTTGATATTAAAGGCATTCAAGCACGTCAAAATACCATCCAAGAATTAGTAGAAAATACCTCCCTACGTCAAGATCTACGGCAATTATTACGGCAAATATACGATTTAGAACGATTAGCAGGTCGAGCAGGTTCAGGAACAGCCAATGCCAGGGATTTAATCGCCTTAGCTGACTCTCTCTCCCGTTTACCCGAATTATCTTATTTAGCCTCAGAAGCCACATCACCTTTTCTCAAAGCCTTGCAGAAAGTCCCAACTGTACTAGAAGAGTTGGCGCAGAAGTTACACAGCCATATCGTAGAATCACCACCCATACATTTAACAGAAGGGAATTTAATTCGTCCAGGGATAAACCCTCAATTGGATGAAAGAAAAGCGACGGTAGAAGGAGACCAACAATGGATAGCGAACTTAGAAGTAGAAGAAAGGTTAAAAACCGGGATTCCTAACTTAAAAGTCGGATTTAACAAGAGTTTTGGTTATTATATTAGTATTTCTCGTTCTAAGTCCGACCAAGTACCCAGCAACTACATCCGCAAACAAACCCTCACCAATGAAGAACGTTATATCACCCCAGATTTGAAGGAACGAGAAGCGCGGATTCTCTCAGCACGGGATGATTTAAATGAGTTGGAATATGATATATTTGCCGCATTAAGGGCAGAAGTTGGGACTCATGCCGAGGTAATTCGCAACATTTCCCGTGCAGTTGCGGCCGCTGATGTTTTGTGTGGTTTAGCGGAATTGGCTGTGCGTCAAGGTTATTGTCGTCCCGAAATGCTCACAGGAAGAGAAATTGAGATTGTCAATGGTCGTCATCCAGTTGTTGAACAGTCGTTACCTGCGGGGTTTTTCGTCCCTAATTCTACTACTTTAGGAGGAAAGGCAATAGAGAAACCTGATTTGGTGATCTTGACTGGACCTAATGCTAGTGGAAAGAGTTGTTATTTAAGACAAGTTGGTTTAATTCAATTAATGGCGCAGGTTGGTAGTTTTGTGCCGGCTCAATCTGCTAAGTTGGGGGTGTGCGATCGCATTTTCACCCGTGTCGGTGCTGTGGATGATTTAGCAACCGGTCAATCTACTTTTATGGTAGAAATGAATGAAACCGCAAATATTCTTAATCATGCAACTGCTAGGTCTTTAGTATTATTAGATGAAATTGGTCGCGGTACAGCAACTTTTGATGGTCTTTCTATTGCTTGGGCTGTAGCTGAGTATTTAGCAACAGATATACAATCACGAACAATTTTCGCCACACACTATCATGAGTTAAATGAGTTGGCAGCAATGTTAACAAATGTTGCTAATTATCAAGTTACGGTGAAAGAATTACCCGACCAAATAATCTTTTTGCACCAAGTCCAACCGGGAGGTGCTGATAAATCCTATGGAATTGAAGCCGGGAGATTAGCGGGTTTACCTACAGTAGTAATTCAACGTGCAAAACAGGTAATGGGACAAATAGAAAAACACAGTAAAATCGCAATGGGTTTGCGTGAAACTCTTTAATAATAGATTTTTGGTGTGACACTTGCATCAGTGCTAAGGATAAAATAATAGATGATAAGATCATTTAAATTCTAATCATGTTATAGTCAAGTTGATTTCGATGATGAGACTAAGTAAATTTTATCTGGATATTAGATACAGAACTTCAATCATACTTTATGGAATTTGATCGGGATTAATTCCTAGAGATTTTAGGTATGCGGCTAGTTTTTCTTTCTCTCTTCGTTCTTGGAGAGCGATGCCTTCAGCCTGTTGCCTAGCTACAAGTTCCCGTTCAGCCCGTTCTTCAGCAGTGAGATATCGTACGCCAGAGCGATTGTACCAATAAACCCACTCTCGTTGCCAACCACCTTGATTTCCCCTTTCACAACCAATTCCTAGTCCTATCTCTGCCATCCAAACTATTTTTTCACTTTCTGTTGGTATTAATTCATATTTCCCATTTACTAATTTATAAACTTCTAAGGACTGATGTTTTTATATAATCCTCTTCTGCCACTTAACGGATTGTAAATTACATAATATAAAATTCCTAAACTCTGATATTCTTGCAGTTTTTGATCATATTCGCCGTTATATTTATGGGAAACTACTTCCATGACTAAAATTGGCAATACCTTTTCTTCCCATAATAAATAACTTAATCTACCACCTTCATTTTTAAGTCGTTCTACTCCTATAGCTAA
>NZ_JAYGHC010000016.1:81537-84346 GCF_034932285.1 Cronbergia sp. UHCC 0137 | reverse complement strand
AAAAAACCATCAGGAACAATGGATTTAGATTTTATTGGTTCTTCTTTATTTGGTTCATAGTAAATACACATATCTACTCCCCAAAACCAATCCTGACGAGCGCTCCAAATCCATTTCAATAAATTTAACAGTAGATTGGGAATATCATTTTGTAGTTCATTATCCACTGGGGTTTCGTCGCTATCAGGTAAGTCTTCGGCGGTGGGTAAGTATTCCTGGGGTGCTGTAACCATAGCTTTCTGCTCTGTTACTTTATTTGCCTATCATAGTCTATAGATGGGTTATGGTGCGATCGCTCTCCAGATAGTCTAAAATTAAAGTGGTACTGCTTGCAAATCCATCATGTCTTCAAGTCTTGATTCCTTACCACCCGCTCTTGCTAAAATTGTTCAACGCTTCCAACGTTCCACAGACCCCAAGCGACGTTATGAACAATTAATCTGGTACGCTCAAAAGTTGCCAGAATTACCAGAAACAGATAAAATACCCGAAAATAAAGTTCCAGGCTGTGTTTCTCAGGTGTATGTCACCGCAGCATTAGCTGATGGAGGTGTGGTTTTTCAGGGCGATTCTGATTCTCAGTTAACTAAGGGATTATTAGCACTGCTTGTAGAAGGCTTAAATGGATGCTCACCCACAGAAATCGTTCAATTGAGTCCTGATTTTATCCAAGCTACTGGTTTAAATGTTAGTTTAACACCTTCCCGCGCCAATGGATTTTACAACATTTTTAAGATGATGCAAAGAAAGGCTTTGGAATGTAAGTTGGAAACTTAATCATGATTGATACCATAAAAAACCCTACTATCAGCGCCTTTGGTGGCATAGTTCAAGAATATCCTTGGTCTTGGCAAAATCAGCCAGTACGTGTGGTTTATGAAACCATTGGTCAAGGTTCACCCTTGTTACTTCTCCCAGCTTTTAGCAGCGTTTCCACCAGGGGAGAAGTAGGTGAATTAGCTACATTACTCGCTGCCCATTTTCAAGTTACTGCTATCGACTGGCCGGGTTTTGGGGAATCTTCTCGACTCAGTTTAGATTATAACTCAGCCATATATCAGCAATTTTTGGCTGATTTCGTGAAATCTATCTTTAATACACCAATTAATGTGGTGGCGGCTGGTCATGCTACGGGTTATGTGTTAAAATTAGCTGTTAATCAACCGGATATCTTTTCTAAAATAGTATTATTAGCTCCGACTTGGCGTGGTCCGTTGCCAACAATGGGGGCAAGTCAGCAAATAGCTGGTATAGTGAGGGGATTAGTGCGATCGCCTATTCTCGGTCAAGCACTTTATAAACTCAACACCACACCCTCATTTCTCAGTTGGATGTATAGTCGTCATGTCTTCACAGATGCGGCTAAACTCACACCGGATTTTATTACTCAAAAATGGCAAAGTACCCAGCAACCAGGAGCGAGATTTGCTTCGGCTGCCTTTGTTACTGGTAACATAGATCCTATCCATAGTCAATCAGAGTTTTTATCTTTAGTCCAGTCTTTATCTATCCCAGTAATGGCGGTAATTGGCAAATCTAGCCCCCCGAAATCACGCCAAGAAATGGACGTTTTGGCAGCTTTACCAGGGGTAAACAGCGTTGTAGTTCCTGGTTCTTTGGGATTGCATGAAGAATACCCCACAGTGGTTTTTGAGGTAATACTACCATTTTTAACGAAAATATGTTAAACAGATAATGATTATCAAAATAAATTTGAAACTATGATTGCTTCAGAAACATTAAATTCAGTTCCCGTCACCGTTTTAACTGGCTATTTAGGAGCAGGTAAAACCACATTACTCAATCACATTCTTACCTACGAACACGGTAAAAAAGTAGCTGTGATTGTCAATGAATTTGGCGAAGTTGGGATTGATAATCAATTGGTGATAGATGCCGATGAAGAAATATTTGAAATGAACAACGGCTGTATTTGTTGTACAGTGCGTGGGGATTTAATTCGGATTATCAACAACTTGATGAAACGGCGAGATAAGTTTGATCATTTAGTAATTGAAACTACGGGATTAGCTGATCCTGCACCAGTGATTCAGACCTTTTTTGTAGATGAAGATATGCAAAGTCAATTATCGTTAGATGCGGTAGTGACTGTTGTGGATGCTAAACATATATGGCAACATTGGGAAGCAGACGAAGCCCAAGAACAGATTGCTTTTGCTGATGTAATTTTGTTGAATAAAACAGATTTAGTCTCAGCAGAAAATTTAGAAGAATTAGAAAAACGGATTCGGGGGATGAATGCGATCGCTAAAATTTATCGTACCCAAAATTCAGAACTAGGAATGGATGCACTCTTAGGAGTAAAAGCCTTTGATTTAGATCGGGCTTTAGAAATTGACCCAAATTTCTTAGGTGAAGATGCTCACCAACATGATGAAAGTGTATATTCTGTTGCTTTAGTAGCCCAAGAACCTTTGGATGGGGAAAAACTAAATAATTGGATAGGTGAATTATTGCGTACCCAAGGCACAGATATCTTCCGCATGAAAGGCATTTTAAATATTGCTGGAGAAGATGATCGGTTTGTTTTCCAAGGGGTACACATGATATTTGATGGTAGACCAGATAGGCCTTGGAAAGATAACGAAACCAGAAAAAATGAACTTGTTTTCATCGGACGTAATTTAGATGAAGCCAAATTGAAACAAGACTTTTTAGCTTGTTTGGCATAAATAATAAATCGGCAGTTACATCTACACAAGCAAAAAAAATAAATCGGCGGTTAGAAACCGCATCTACACAAACAAAGTCCACCTCCGTGGACTAAATATTTTCAAGCCTGTTCCCC
>NZ_JAYGHC010000016.1:48934-81460 GCF_034932285.1 Cronbergia sp. UHCC 0137 | reverse complement strand
TTACCCATTCCCTGTTCCCTCCTATATGAACTTAACAACTAGCAAATCAAAAGAATTTGAAACTTACTACTCCGGGATGTTAGCAGAATACGTGAGTGCGATCGCTTGGTCGTCTCAAAATAAAATCCTTGCTGCCACTTCCGCCGCCGGAGAAGTTGTATTATGGAATGAGGGCAAAATCACCAGCTTACAAACTCCTACAGGTAAAACAGTAGATTGTGTAGCTTTTTCATCAGATGGCAAATATTTAGCCGTTGGTGGACAAGATGGACAAGTGAAGATTTGGCGAGAAAATCAATTAATTGCTACCTTAGAAAACGCCCCCGCTTGGGTAGATAAACTAGCTTGGAGTCCCACTAAAAACCAACTAGCCTTTAGTTTAGGGCGTTACGTGCAAGTATGGGATGCAGACACAACCGAAATCCTTGTCACCCTGAATTTTGAAAATTCCTCAGTTTTGGGGATTGATTGGCGTAATGATGGAGAATATTTAGCTATTAATGGCTATCAGGGTGTAAAAATTTGGCATAGCCAAGACTGGGACGAAGAACCATACAACCTTTCCATGTCTACCGTCAGTGTAGCAATGGCTTGGTCGCCTGATGGTAAATACTTGGCTTCTGGTAACATGGATCGCAGCGTCACCGTTTTAGAATGGGGAAACCCTGACCCTTGGGTAATGCGTGGGTTTCCCGGTAAAATTCGCCAATTAGCATGGTCGCAAACCAAAAATAAGGTAAATGCGCCAATTCTCGCTTCTTCCAGTGTAGAAGGGATTGTGGTGTGGGAAAAAGCCCAAGATGAAGCCGTGGGTTGGGAAGCAAGAATATTAACCAATCATGTTGATATAATTAATGCGATCGCCTTTGCACCCCAAAGCTTTCTCCTAGCTTCTGCTGCTAATGACGGTTGGTTATGCCTATGGAAAAAAGCCCAAGAAATAGCCCAAATTCTCACAGGTGTCTCAGAAGGATTTTCTACCCTAGCTTGGCATCCTCAAGGTAAACTACTCGCTGCCGGTGGTACACAAGGGGAATTATTAATTTGGTCGAAGGTGTCACGCGGTCAAGGCTTTGGGCAGAATTAAGTAATCTTTCTGAACCCAATCACTAATGACTAATGACAAATAATTGGCTATGCTGTATCAGCAGCAGCCTGTATTTGTGAGTTATGAACATAGCCAAATTGATTTTACTTGCTTGTCCTACCTTTTTGGCATCCATGTTATTGGTAGCCAATCCAGCCCACGCATTTATTGTTGAGTCTGCGCCTGTTACAAAAATGATTTTAGTAGCATCTGCACAACCAACTCTGGAATTAACAGCACCTAATTTAATTCATGCCAGCAATCCAATTATTGATCAATTGGGTTGCAGTTGTGCTACTTGCGTTAAGCCTCAATTTCAGATGTTGCAAGGTAAATTACCTGCGACGGAATTTTGATTAGGTTAGGAGTTATGAAAATCTTTTAGGCACAGTGATTCTGTGCCTTTATTATTAATTGATCAATAATTCCTTGATCAGACAAACTTCTAGATTTATCTGTAGGGTCAATGAAAAATATAGGACTCCTATTTGAGTTTTGTTTTGTAAGGCATTGCCCACCCTACAATACTTAGATTTATTTAGAAATCATTTCGGAGTCCTATATAAAATCTAAAGTTGTTCAACTGAATTGGTATGATCAGATTCAGGAGTGAAGGATGAAAAATCAGACAATCTCTCATCATTTATGCAAAGCTTCCTTTTTAACTATCACAATTGGACTTATTGGATGTAATAATTTCAGTCTGAATACAACATATATTCAGGCTAGTCAAACTACGACAACGAATATTAACAAAAATCTTCCTCAAGTTGTGGCAACTACCAGCGTTTTGTGTGACTTAACTAAACAAATTGCTGGAGATACAATTAATATTAATTGCTTGATTCCGCCTGATGTCGATCCCCTTGTTTATCAGCCAACACCAGAAGATCGGCAAGCTATTGAACAGGCTAAACTTGTTTTATATCATGGTTATAATCATGAACCAGAGTTGATAAAAATTATTAAAAATACTAAAAATTCTGCTCCTAAAATAGCCGTTGCTCAAACTGCTTTACCTCAACCACAAAAGTTCCAGCTTAATGGTAAAAAGTTTATTGATCCACATATTTGGCACAATGTCAAGAATACTATTAAGATGGTGGAGGTAATCAATAAAAATATTGGCAAATTATCACCTGGTAACTCTAAACTTTATAATAACAATACTAAGGAAATTACCAAAGAATTAAATCAACTCCATAGCTGGGTTAAATCAAGACTTGCCAGTATTCCGGCTAAAAAGCGTAAATTAGTGACAACTCATTATGGAATGCTCTATTATATCAAAGCATATAATATGCCTTATATTGTGACTTTGAAGGGAATTAGTAATGAAGAAAAATTGACAAATGCCAAAGTAAAAGCATTGGCTAAAAATATCCAAAAGTCTAAAGCTTATACAATTTTTGCAGATACAACTACTAACCCAAATTTGCTTGAACCTATAGCTAAAAAAGCCAATGTACAAGTTTTTGCCAGACAACTTTATATTGATGGACTTGGTGATTTTGGTAGTGATGGAGAAACTTATCAAAAAATGATGGATGCTAATACACGCAGTATTGTAGAAGGACTAGGAGGAACATATTTAAAATTTGCACCAAATCTGAAAGTGGATAATTAGCAGCGTTTTCTTGAGTTCATGGGTAGATGCTAGGGAGAGCGATCGCCAAGTAATATACAAGGGTTCTTCAGTACCTAATATGCAAAATCTAGGCAAAAAAATCCCAGAAACCTTAATCTGTATCAGAAATGAGGCAAAATTTCTAACATTATATGAGTTACGCATTGACAGAATCTATTAAATAAGCATGATCAATTCTATCTCTTGTAGGGTGCGTCAGACCCGATAATTGAGCATCTAACAGACTTCCTCTATCTGACGCACCGCACTAATATCGGATGACAAAAGCGTGAAACTAGGCAATTTCCTTCATACATATCATCTGCATTTTGTACAGTGCGTAAGTCCTACATTATTACAAAATATTGTCTCTTTTCCCTGTTCCCTCTTACCGACCATTTAGCATAATAAGTACAGTAGAGCCTAAGTAGGTGGGTGAAAATCACAACTATGTGAAGAAAAATTAACGAGGCTAAAACCCCCTTCCTTCCTGCCTCCTGCCTTATCCTAGCGATAAATATTACCGCCCACCTACTTATATAAGAGTTCTCGATGGAGTGAGATACAAGAACCCCAACCGGAGGAGGGAGAACATTTTAGTTGAGAGGTGTCAAAAGAAAGATAGTATCGCTAATTGAGAGGAAAATGTTACAGGGAGTTGTAAAATTTATGCTAACGGCCTACTAATATTGAAATTAAGAGATTAGTTGCAACAGCACTGAATATCAGGGTAAAAATTAAAAAACAATTAGGAAGAAAGCCCAGTGGCTAAACATCAATCTAAACATCAATCTAAACAGCGATCGCAACAACAGGTCTCTAGCACTGAGACAAAAGTTACCGAAAACTCTTTCCAGAATCAACTCCAAGAATTGCTGAACCAGAAAAAATATCGGCAAGCATTGGAAGAAATCAAAAAACATCAGAGATTGCAGCCTAATATTGAATTTACCCCCAAAGAATCAGAGATTTGGTTGCTACGGGGTCAGCAAGAATTTCAAAAACAAGATTTTAAACAGGCCGAAAAATCCTTTAGCCGCGCCCTAGAATTTGGTTTGGTAGGAGAGGTTCATTACTGGCAAGCTAAATGTTTGCTGGAGTTGAAGCAATTAGATCCGGCAATCAATTTGCTCAGAAATGCTTTTGTCGCAGGTACTCTACCGAAAGATTATAGTATCTGTTACCTAAAACTCTTGTTGCTCAAAGGCGATATCGCTACAGTAGAGCAGCTAATTCAGGAACAATCTAAACGCTTTAGTGCTAATCAACTCCACTGGGTACGAGGTGTTCTGGCACTCAAAAATGGGCAACCAGAAGCAGCTTTGACATCTTTTCAGAAAATTAAACGAGCCGTCACCGATGGAGACTTACCCTTAGCTTGGATTGTTTACACTCAACAAGTCAGCGATAATTGGGATGCTGCGGCTAATCTTTTGGGCTTGAAATCACCTTCATTTGCACATAGTCAAGCAAAATATTTGGAGCATCCAATTTTAGAACGCTTGGCAATTTTTCAACAGGGGAAAATAGGAAAAGAACTCCCTATAAAACCGCAAAAAACAGCAGATAAAAATACCCAAGAGGCATTAACGGTGTTGGAAATGCTGCAACTGATTGACCAAGGTGATCACCATGATGCCGCCCATTTGCTATTGAACATGGAGCGACGCTCCCCACGTTTTCCAGAACTAGAAAGTCTTCGTCCATTGCTGCTTACCCTAGCCGGACAACAAGCACTGAATCAAGGAGAAACACGTTGTGCTGAACTATTTTGGCAGCCTTTGTTAACAGAACAGCCCTTTAACCCCCAGTTAGCAATCAATCTCTTGGAAGTTTTTGATTTGAATGATCACGATCAAGAACGTCCACGACTATTGACACGCTTGTTAAAGTGGCTGGAGCAGGAGGGGAAACAAAAACCTCAAGAATGGCCTGCCCAACGATTGAAATTGACTCTAGCACATCTCCACTGCGCGATGGCAGACGCTTACATAGCACTGGATCGCTCCCGTGCAGCTTTGGGAGCTTTGCAACAAGCCGAACGTATCTGTCCTACATCACCAGAATTATTGGGGCGCAAGGGGTTGGTTGAGGCATCGGAAGGAAACTATACTGAAGCGATCGCCTTCCTGATCCAAGCAATAGAAAATGGATGCCGATATGAAGAAGTTTACGGTACGTTGTTGGAATGTTGGAATAGACTAGATAACAAACAAGAATTCAATGAAGCTCGTCGCAAATTTGGCAAGCTGTTCGGCGATCTAAATATTGAACCTCAAGTAGAAATATTACCCTGGGTAGATGCTCTATCTACATTAAGTTATCCCTTATTTAGCCGATTGGTGCAGTCAGACGATCACCAAGATCCGGCTATAGATGCTTGTCAAATATTCGTGAATGCAGTCCAAAGTCCGCCCAATTCCGGTGGTCGAGTTTCATTAAACCAAAAAATAGCATCCGAAGCATGGGATACTCTTTTACAAGAATTAGCAGGTCAAGAACAAATTCCTGTGTTGCAAGCGATCGCTATTTCTATCTATCTCTTTGCCAAACGGGAAAAAGGGATCGCCGCTTTAATCAGTCAGTATCAACAAAAGTTAATCAATCTATCAATAGAATACCCAGAAGCCAAAGCTGCCAATTTAGTGATCTTAGCTGTTAAAGAAAGTAGTCCCAAAAAACTAGAAGTTCCCGTGCGATCCTACCTCGACACCATGCCCCAACCAGGCAATGCCCTAGCAAATATTCAACTCCAAGCACGGCGTTTTGGCGAGATTAAAACCCTTGTCCCTGCCCTAGACGAGGCACTACGTCGCGAACCACAAAACCCTTTATTGCTATTAGCTAAAGCCACTACTTATGACATCGAACATCCAAACTATGAACAATTAAAGGAACAGGGATTTGAATTAGCCCGTCGCCTACAAGATGCCAAAGCTTTACAAGCATTCCGGGAAGAACAGGCATTTCTTAATGCTAGAGAAGCTAACCGCTTTATGCCAGACCCAGAAGAATTTGATAATCTTGATATGTCAAATATTGATGATTTATTAGAAAGGATGCTAAAAAGATTATTGGGTAACAAAATGCCTCAAGCCGAGTTTGAACGGATGCTTCCAGAACTCAAGCAAATGATGTTGAACAATATGCCTAATTTCTCAGATGATGACGACGATGACGATGATGATGACGAAGATGAAATAGATTTAGACTTTATCTTTAGAAACGCATCATCTAAATCTAAAAAACGCAAGGGTAGAAAAAAAGTAGGTTTTCAAGAGTTGCTTTAGAATTGACATATCAAGAGTCATGAAACGCAGATGAACGCAGATAAACACAGATGGTTTAATTAATTATTATGGCTGATCACTACGAACGTTTAGGAATTTTACCAGGAGCAACGATCGCCCAAATTAAAGCGGCGTATCATGCCAAGCTACGTGAATTTCCTGCTCATACTTATCCAGAAGAGTTTAAGGCAATTCGAGCAGCTTACGAGGCACTTCGTAAAGAAGAGACAGGTCAATATGAGGATTTTTTTAAATTTCGTCCCCTAGAACCAGAACTAAATCCAGAAATCTTAAAACAAATGCGAGAAAAAGCCCTGGCTCAATTAGAAGTTAGCTTAGATGATTTAATTCGTGCCACATTTTAAATAATGCAGGGGGCAGGGGGCAGGGGGCAGGGGAGGCAGGGGAAGCAGGGGAAGCAGGGGAGGAATAATTAATTTATCACCAATCACCAACTAGCACTGAGCGAAGTCGATAGCGTAGCGTGGCGTAAGCCATAGTGTCACCAATTACCAATTACCAATTACCAATTACCAATGAAAAATGACAAAGAAGCTTTATTTGCTAAATTTCTAGATTATTTACACTCAGAACAACAACTCCCTGAATATTTAGGTGAAACACCGGAATCTGTTCATTCTTTTGATCCCTATCAAATGGTGGCAGAATGGACTGCTTTACGCCATGAAATTAAGCAACAGGGTAAATTATTACGTTCTACTCAAGATGCTCTAGTGCAAGCATTGGATGTAACTCGTGCAGATCAACAACACTTGCCAACACGTCTGGAAGAAAGTCACAAACAAGCATTGCATAAATTTGAGCGGCAAGAAGAAAAACTCCTCGAAGATTTACTGGGTATTGTGGATGCTTTAGACCAGGCTTGTACTTACTGGCAAGAGGAGTTAAAAGCATTATCTACTACCTCAACCTCAAAACCAGCAAAACGAAAAACCTTTTGGCAAAAGCTAATAGATTGGATTAAGGGCAATTCTACTCAACCAAGTTCATCTAAAAAATCACCGATGTCAGCATCTCTCAGGGAAATTTTAACCAGCAATCAAGAAGGAGTAGAGTTAATTAGGCGATCGCTCTTAGAAATCCTCCGACAACGCCGTGTTGTACCTATTCCCTCCCTGGGCAAACCCTTTGACTCCCAAACAATGTATGCTGTAGGTCGTGAATCTAGGGAAGACGTGACAGATAATACCGTGACTCAAGAAGTAGTAAAAGGTTATTTATGGGGGGATAAAATTTTGAGAGAAGCCCAGGTAATTGTAGCGACAAAACAATAAAGCCGTAACTTATTTAGCGCGGAATCCTACCCAGGAGTTTGGAATTATGCAAAAGACAATCATCAAATTATTGTCTCGAAAGATACGGATATGCACAACCTGAGCTTAGTCTTTGGAAAGCCACCTAAAATATTTGCATAATTCGATTTGTGGGGATATGAAGCGATCGCCTAAAAATCACGACTCAGAATAATTGCGATCGCCTTCAAGAGATAGATTGTTAATATGATCAGGTTTGGCTTAACACAATATCTGGAGTAATTTTGCCAATGACATCTTCTGAACCATTTAGTATTTGCCAGCTTGCTGCTAAAGACCTAGTGCTTATGGAAGAATTATTGGCTGTCTTTGGTCAAGCTTTTGACGAAGTTGATACTTATAGCTCATCTCGTCCAAGGGATGGCTACCTCAAGGGTTTACTAAGTAGTAATTATTTGATCGCGATCGCTGCATTAAAAAATGGATCAGTAGTTGGAGGTCTCACAGCTTACGAACTCCCGAAACTTGAGCAAGAGCGGAGTGAAATTTATATTTACGATCTCGCTGTTGCAGCAGAACATCGACGTGAAGGAATTGCCACGGCATTAATTCAGGAATTAAAGAAAATTGCTGTAGCGCGAGCAGTCTACGTTATTTTCATACAGGCCGACATCGGTGATGATCCAGCGATCGCACTCTATACAAAGCTTGGTGTGCGTAAAGATGTACTTCATTTTGACATTGCTGTTGACAATGACTTCCGCCTTGCGGTACTAGGAAGTTAGAAAATCTCTACTATGCGCGGTTGATCATCAGGATAATAAACACCCTGGCAGTTGTCTATACTATCAGTAATTACCCAAGGATGAGTTACATAGGTACTTTGAGTAATTTTATTGCTGGGAGTAATTAAGCCGTAAAACTTACGTTGACCTGAGTAATCAAGCCAAAATAGCTTTACTGGTGTGCTTCGTTGATTGATAAATGTAATTTCAGTGGCTATTTTTCCACTGCGGGAAATTGAAACAGATTCAGATTCACATCGTTTGGATTGAGCATTGGCAATAGGCATACCAGCACTAATTGCAAATGAAAGCAACGTACTGCTAATTATAAAGTTTTGTATCAGCATTTAAGATTTCTGGATCACTGTATTGATATAAATTATGATGTTTAGAAACATATTTCTCTAAAATTCCCCAAACTTTTAAGAAAGTTAATATTTCCGCTATTGGATCTGGAGTTTAGACTAAGCCATTAGGCTTTTAAGCAGCTAGTTTACCCTTGCATGAGCGATCGCTAACATTAAGACTTTATTAAAAATAATCTCTAAACCCCAATTAATGCCGGAAACTATTTAATAATAATATTAAAGAATCAAATAAATATTAGCACTCTCGACCTGCAAGTGCTAATTTTGGACTCAAATTTATAACCTGCGAATAGTCCGAAATTCTAATTTTTCCCAGATAGAATTTGTGAATCTTGGCAACTTAATTTTTGCCCAAAATCAAAATTGATCAGCAGTAAATTAACATCCAAGGAGGACTGGGATGAAATATGCGTTTGATATTGTAGGAGTATCTCCAATTTGGCAATTTTTTAATCATCAACAACAGACTATACAAAGAAGACAGCCGCAAGGTGTAGAATATTTAGGAACGCATATTTGTACATTAGATGCGTTTCTAGAATCCGTAGAAGACTTTTCTAAAAAACGCAATTGGAATTTAGATCAAGTCTTAGATACTGTAATTCAGTTTTGGTTAAACAATTCAGAAAGTATTCATTATTGGAAAAGCAGACTCAATGATGCTGGTAAAGATAACTTAGTAGTAGCAAGGGTAGCAGATATTAACTCTTTGCAAGCTGAGTTTGAATTTCTGTTTGATAAGTAATGCCAATGCTGTAGAAATCATCAAGCATATTTAAAATTCGTAGAGACGTTCCATGGAACGTCTCTACACTCCTTAACCGAGAAGTATTGAATAACTATAGGACTTACGCACAAGTCACTGAAAAACAAACCACAGAGGCACAGAGTTCACAGAGAAATGAGGTTTTGAGATAAGCAACTTGGGTTATTCAAGACTAGGGGCAAAATAATGTGTCTCGTGTATCCCTACCTGTAGTTGGATTAGTACCTTTTGCAAGTTTGCATAACTTGTTTTGTTCATCTCGACGGAGTAAAATATCAGTAAAATCTGCCCCGTCAACTATAGCACCATCAAATCTGGCATTAGAAGCAAACGCACCTTCTAAAATGGCATTGGTTAAATTTGCTTTAATCAAACGGGCTGAATCCAAAGTAGCATTAGAGAGATCCGCACCTTCTAAGTTTGCTGATTCTAGATTTGCAGCAAAAAAGCTGACACCACGCAAGTTAGCATGACTGAAATTACTTTGGCGAAGATTTGCTTTAGTAAAGCTGGAGTCTGTTAAATCACGTCCAGAAAAATCAGCTTGGATGAGGATTTCTTTATTGTATTCTAATGCTGAAGCGGGTTTTGTCAAACCTACTAAGGCTGTGGTGCTAATGATTGCCCAAAGCATTAGACTGAGGATGGTAGTTCCAATCCGATAACTTAACTTATTATTCATATTTGTGATTAATGTCTAACTCTGTTCGATCTAATTATCCAGATATTGGTGACTTAGGAGAAGACCTAGTAGCCCAATGGTTACATTCTACAGGCTGGGAAATTTTACATCGTCGTTTTTACTGTCGCTGGGGAGAAATTGATATTATTGCCCAGTATCACCAGACAGATACACAGGCTGCGGCTAATATTCTGAGGATGAATAGGACGGAAAACTTAACTTTGGCATTTGTAGAAGTAAAAACCCGCAGTGCGGGTAATTGGGATGATGGAGGTAGAAATGCTATCACTCAAGGCAAGAAAACAAAAATCTGGCGGACTGCGGAAATTTTTTTAGCTGAGTATCCTGAAAAGGCCGATTACCCATGTCGCTTTGATGTGGCTATTGTCTCTTGTCAACGGAGAATCAAAAATTTGGCTGGGGGGACAGTTACCCAAGAACCTATACTGAGTTTATCAACGGATAAATATGAGTTTAAGCTGCAAGAATATATTCCAGCAGCTTTTGAGTATTAATTTGTATATCTTAATTAGATATAATAAAGTGTTGTGGGAGAGCCAGTGCATTACGCGGGTTAGTAGCGTATTAGCAACTGGCTTTGGGCAATTCTGCCTGATTATCCAATTTAAATGTCCTACAACTTATTTATTGATATTATGCCAATGTTTCCGGGCAGTAACCCAAACCACGGACAAATTGTTGTCGAAATGCTTCTATTTCTTCTCTTTCTGGGCTACCATGTGAGACGATCGCTACTTGATAGCGCCGCATTACATCTACAGGACTTTGCCCTGCTTCTAAACTCCAAAGTGCCATTTGTACCCGCATGGGTGGTTCGTAGCTAATCCCTAATTCATTGAAAAAAGCCCGAAGATCACCATCGTTTTGGGGTGAAGCTGGTTCTCTGAGTTTTATCCTCACTACCCAACCATCAATTTGATGAATTACGGTGATAAAGGAAACAGGGGTTTGGGGTCTGTTGTGCAAGTGTTGAACAACTCTGAGAGTTAAGCTGGCATTGGCCAGGTAATATAAGTATTCCATGATGGTGTTGGGGATCAAAGCCAATCCTACTCCTCTATCTTCGTCAATGGAATAGTATCCCGGTAGGGTAAAAGCCCCCGTTTATATATGGGGAGATTTACCCAATTGTTAGGTTGGAGAACTGGAAAAAATAAATGATCGAATCTTTTTGGGCGAATATTTTGCCTGCTTTTCTTTAGAGTATCAATCTTTAAGGGCAATGTTAAGATTGATCACTAATGTTTTAAACTTTAATAATTTTGCTGTAACGGGACTTGTTAGGAGGCAGGGGGCAGGGGGCAGGGGGCAGGGGGCAGGGGAAGCAGGGGAAGCAGGGGAGGAAAGGGGAGAAATAAGATTAATTTACTGTTGTTACCTATTACCTATTACCTGTTCCCTCTTTCAACAAATGAATTTAATTTTGTCCGACTACTTATAGCAATAAATAGTACAAGAGAAAATATAGCCAATGTCTAGTCAAGAAAAAGAAGATATTAATTTAAATTGTTCGTTATCTGGTTATGATTACGAACTACCAGGTGAACTGATTGCTCAAAATCCGGCTGTTCCCAGGGATAGTTCTCGGTTATTGGTGGTCAATTCACTAGATAATGGTGAGGAAACACAACCTCTACACTGCATTTTTCGAGATTTGCCTGAGTTGCTGCAACCTGGTGATTTATTAGTAATGAATAATACTAAGGTAATTCCAGCACGGCTGTATGGACACAAATCGAGTGGTGCGGAGGTGGAAGTTTTGCTGTTGGAAGAACGTCAGTATAACTGCTGGTTAGCTTTGGTTAAGCCAGGAAAGCGGTTCAAGTTGGGAACTAAAATTATTTTTCCGGGAGGTAAGAATAATTCTACTGCTAAGTCTTTACTTGATCAACCGTTGACGGCTACGGTGATAGAAACAGACTCGGCAACTGGGGGGAGGTTGTTACAGTTTGATTTGCCCGAAAAGGTGTCTTTGGTGGAGGTATTAGGGCAATTTGGGGAAATACCTTTACCACCTTATATTACTGGATCTATGGCTGCTGATGAACAATATCAGACTGTGTATGCTGATCGACCGGGTGCGATCGCTGCACCTACGGCAGGTTTACATTTTACTCCAGAATTGCTGCAAAAATTGAGCGATCGCCAGATTAATCAAGCTTTTATTACGCTACACGTTGGGGTAGGAACTTTTCGCCCGGTGGAAGTGGAAGATGTGACTACTCACGAAATGCACGAAGAATGGATTCAAGTTCCCCAGGCTACTATAGACCAAATTAAAGCTACTCAGGAGGCTGGTGGTCGCGTTATTGCTGTGGGGACAACGGCGGTACGGGCTTTGGAAGGGGCGGCGCAATTGGGGGATATTCAGGCTTATATTGGTAAAACTAACCTATTTATTTACCCTGGCTATGAATGGCGGGTGGTAGATGGTCTAATTACAAATTTTCACTTACCCCGTTCTAGTTTGTTGATGCTGGTAAGTGCTTTGATTGGTAGAGAAAGGTTATTGAAGATTTATTCAATAGCGATCGCTGCTCACTATCGTTTTTATTCCTTTGGTGATGCTATGCTAATTATAAACAATTCCTAACAATGCAGAAGCCCCTACGCTTTTTGCCTCTGTACCTGAACCACTACATTAGAGGATGTTTGAAAAGTTTTGGGCGAATATAATAGATGCTCCCGCACCCGTAAGGGATACACTACTACACAAGCCAAGTCCACCTCCGTGGACTAAGGAAAGATTAAGGGTTTGAAACCCACGGAGGTGGGTTTTGTCTATGTAGCCGCGACTTCCAGTCGCTCGGGCGAGTATGAATTTAGACTTTTCAAACACCCTCTTAGTCCACTTGAGTGGACTTTGGCTATTAGACAGGGAATTTATTCCCTGACTTATTCATCAATTTGCCATGAATCCTTTGTAAACTCTTCATCAAGGATTTTCTTAGGACGCAAAATCACAATCACTTTTCCTAGCAGGGGATTTTCTGGTGGAGTTTCAAACCAGTTAAAATCAACTTGACCAGAATTATCAATGGCAAAATAGCTAGAAACATCCCATGCTCTTTGGGCGCGATCTACAACTACCAGTATAGGTTCTATTTTGGTTTGGGTGGGACTGGGGAAAATATCACTACTAGCAATAATTACCACAGGATCTTCCGCACTTAGTAAAACTTGCCAGCCTGGTAAAGCGACCCAAGCCTGTTCCCCCGCAAATCGGATAATCCGAAAAGGTTGAATTTCTGTAACTAAAGGTACAACTTTTAATTCCTGTGGTGTTAAAGGTAATTCACCAACTACAGGGACTATCCGGGGTAAGTCTTCATCTGATTCTAGACGATAAATAGGCAGAATCGGGGCAGGACGACTGGAAACCGTGGTAAAATCAGTTAATAATTGCTCAATATGTTTCCTAGCTGTGAGTGAGTGAGCAAAACGTAACCCTTTGGCAATTAAGCGCGATCGCTCTTGTAAATCTGAGTTTTGTCTTGCCAGTTTCCATGTCTGATAAGCTACTGCATCTCCTGGATGATCAGTAAAACCATCGGGTAAAGTAGAAAAACGGGAATAATCTTTAATCGCTTTGGCAATGTCTCGCGCTTCGTCTGCATCAGCTTTATGCAAAAATATTAAATCAGCAGCAGCAGCCCGCTCTTCTTGGGTCAACAAACGAATTTCATATAAAACATCACTCGCTCTTGCTCCATAATATGCCAGTGTTGCCTCAGATGCCCCAAACTTTTCTAAGGAATTATACACCTGAGAACCGACAATTACCTGGTTTTGTTGGATTGGCTCAAATCCAGTTTCTTCAAAGATGACTTGGGGATTGTAACCGACTTTTTGCAAGTAAGCGATCGCTGTTCCCCATTCTACCCAGCTACCTTGCTTTTGTCTGAGCTTTACCAGTAACTCTTGGGCTGTATTTTGATCAATTTCTTCAGTATTTTGGACGTTGGGCGATAATTCAGTCATAATTCTCAAGTGGGAACTTTCACTTTAAGTAGGTTGGCGTTAAAAATTGTTGTTATCACAAGGGAACAGGTTTAGGTAAATTTTACTTTTCGTTACATATTCGGGTTTTTTGCTGTTTACCTACTTAATATATTATTATTGTAATCTTTAAAGGTCTTTACGAAATTAATCTCCGGTCATATTAGAATATTAGTTGATTCATGCCGCCAAAACCTGGCTTGTCCATGGATATTAGTATTATATATAACAAATTAATGCGTAGAACAAAGCAGTATTTTTATGAAAATATCCCAATTAGCAACCAATAAATCTGTCCCAATGACCACTGAACGCTCTAAAAAACTGAGAATTTTAGTAGTAGATGATGAACCAGACAATCTAGATCTGCTTTATCGTACCTTCCGTCGCGACTTTCAGGTATTAAAAGCTGATAGTGGAGTACACGCCTTGGAAAAGTTGGACGTAGAAGGAGAAGTGGCAGTAATTATTTCTGATCAGCGAATGCCAGAAATGAAAGGAACTGAATTTCTCAGTAAGACTGTACCCCAATTTCCCGATACAGTGAGAATTATTCTCACTGGGTTTACTGATATTGAAGACTTGGTAGAAGCAATCAACGCCGGACAGGTGTACAAATATATTACCAAACCCTGGGACCCAGAAGAATTAAGAGGAGTCGTACAAAGAGCCGCAGAGACTTACGATGTACTCAAGCAAAGAACAGAAGAACTGCGTCGCGCCCATATCCAAATGCAACTGTTGACGGTTTTAGTCAATGTCAGCCAAGCAACTTCTCACTTAAATGATACACTCATTCCCATAGCTAAGGCATTTTGTGAAACATTGGCAGCCGATGGTTGTATTGTGCAGCTAGTGGAAGCAGGAAACCTCATAGAAAGTAAAGGGACTTACGGTGATTTAGGGGCTGTAGAAAATTCCCTAAGCCAAGATCCATTGACGACTCAAGCGATCGCTACCCGGGAAATGCAAAGCTGCTTAAATATACCCAAAGATCCCACATTATCCAGTCTAGACTACTACCAAGCAACAGGTACACAAGCGCATTTAGTCATCCCCATTAAATATCGGGAAACAGTTCTGGGTGTATTATCCCTACAGTGGGATCATCCCTGTAACTTAGGAGAAGATGAAATTAAACTCATTCACCTATCAGTAGAATTAGTAGCGATCGCTCTAGCCAGTAATAGCTACAATAAAACTAATGAGTAACGAAATTCGCGCCATCTTTGACCGTATTGCTCCAGTCTATGACCAACTAAACGATTGGCTAAGTTTAGGACAACACCGGATTTGGAAAGAAATGACAGTCAAATGGAGCGCGGCTAAACCAGGAGACACCTGTTTAGATTTATGTTGTGGTAGTGGTGATTTAAGCTTTAGATTAGGACGACGGGTAGGAGCAACAGGCAAGGTGTATGGAGTAGATTTTTCTCCCAACCTGCTCAAAACAGCCCAACAACGCAGCCAAAGCCAATATCCCCCCCAACCGATCACTTGGGTAGAAGCAGACGTGTTAAATTTACCCTTTGAAAATCACCAATTTGACGCAGCCACAATGGGTTATGGATTAAGAAATGTTAAAGATATTCCCGGAAGTTTACAAGAATTAAAGCGAGTCCTCAAACCCGGTGCGACAGCAGCAATTTTAGACTTTCATCGACCTAATAACAGGCAGTTACGCGCCTTACAACAGTGGTATTTAGATCACTGCGTCGTCCCAGTCGCCACAAGTTTAGGTGTCAAAGAAGAATATGCTTATATCAGTCCCAGCTTAGATCGATTCCCCATGGGTAGTGAGCAAATAAAACTAGCTAATCAAGTTGGTTTTACAAATGTCACCCATTACCCCATTGCTAACGGTATGATGGGAGTGTTGGTAATTCGTAATTCGTAAATTATAATTGAGAAATAATTGAGAAAAACCTATTACCTATTCCTTATTCCCTAATCCAAAATACTGTGGATTGGACTCATCTTTTACTTTATATCTTACCCCCGATCCTGGGTGGAATTATTGGCTATTTTACCAACGATATAGCCATCAAAATGCTGTTTCGTCCCTACCGGGCTATTTATATCTTGGGACGAAGAATACCATTTACTCCTGGATTAATTCCCCACAACCAGGAACGTTTAGCACAAAATATTTCTGATACGATCATGGGGTCCTTACTAACGCCAGACGAATTACAAAAACTGGCGCGCAGACTCCTGGAAACTGAACGAGTAGAAGGAGGTATTCTTTGGTTATTACAACTAGCGATCGAACAAATTCAAGGTGATAAAAACCAAAAAAGTGCGAAAGTTGTAGCGGGTATATTGCGGGATTTGTTAGGTGAATCCTTACCCCGATTACTGAAAGTATTAGCGCGACAAGAGAACTTTTTAGAAGCACAAATTAACCAAATTTTTGATAAAGTTCTACTAGAATTTCAACTGAGTGAAGAACAAGCCACCCGCATGGCTGATTGGTTGTTACAGGTAGTTTTACCACCGGATGTATTGAGACAGGTGATAGTCGATTTTTTAACAGATCGGACAATTCAAATTATTGATGAAAGCTTTCGGGAAAAGACCAGTGGAACTTACTGGGTAGTTGCTAATTTGTTTGGTTTAAGGAATACTCTGACTCGCTTACGGACATTTTGTTTAGATGAGAAAGAGGCTACTAATGAGCGATTACAAGAATTAATTCAAGTGCTACAAATGCGCGATCGCTTGAAAAAAATTCTGCAAAATCTATCTTTACAAAACCTACCAATTGGTACAGTCCGTCAACTACGAAAAACAACCAGAGAGAGTGTGCGCGAATATTTACAAACCAGTGGTAGCGACTTAATTGAGGGATTAACCGCATCAGCAGATTGGGAAAATATTGCTGTATTGCTATTAAACCGATTGAGTCAATCTCCTGTAGTTACCAGTTCCTTAGTAGTTGTTTCTCAAGAACTGGCCTTAATATTAGACAAGTATTTGGAAAGAGACTTAGAAGTAATAGTTGCTCAAATTATTCCCATTTTATCTATAGATAAAGTAATTGTAGAACGAGTGAAATCAACTTCACCGGCAGATTTAGAAGCAGCAATTGAGGGAATTGTTAAAAATGAATTACAAGCAATAGTAGCATTAGGAGGTATTTTAGGTGTAGTAGTAGGTTTATTCCAAACAGTGTTTTTACTAATAACCCAGAGGTGAGATATTTTTAACACCGACCTACTTATAGGACTCCTATTTGATTTTTAAACATACACGTAGGATGGGTATTGCCCACAATCTGCGGGTTTTGTAAGGCATAGCCCTACCTACAATACTTAGATTTATTTAGAAATAATTTAGGAATCCTATAGTTTATGACTTACAGAAAAATAGTTCCATTATTGGTTAATATTAATGGAATTTAACTGCTGTTGAAATGTTAATGTTTTTCTCAAGTAACTATAAAATTATTGCGACTGTCAGTTTGAGTATTGCTTTGTTAGTTGCTGGTTGTAGCGAGAATAAAGTTACTCAATGTCAACGATTGATTCAAGTAGTCAACGAAGGAACATCTTTAATTGATAACAATAAAGGTAAGCAGGTAACAACTAGCTTACAATTATCAAAGGACTTACAAACTGTGACTAAATCTATTGAAGAATTGAAATTAACAGATCCAAAACTGCAAGAATTTCAAAACAAATTTGTGAAGGTATTTGAGTCTCTTAGTCAATCTATTGCTAAAGCTTCTCAAGCGCTTAATACAGTCAAAACCGCAGAAGCCTCTCCATCTGGTAGAATAAAAATTCAAAAAGCTAGGACAGAAATTGACTCAGCACTAACACCAGCAGCCAAAACCACTGGTAAACAATCAGATATCTTAGGAGATCAGCTAAATAAATACTGTAGTCACTCAGAATAAAGTCTTGTTTCAGTAAAGCGATCGCTCTTTTTGTACTTGTATTAAAAAATGTAGTTCTCAAAAGGGCGATCGCTCTGATTGTATTTTTATTAAGAAAAAACAACTTTCATAACGAATATATATCAGATGATAGTCCTAATAAGCCTTTTATTCTCTAGGTTTTACCATTGGATTATAATTCAACCTCATGTATAAAATAATGAATAAGATTTTAAGTAAAGTTACTGTATTTTCTGATCAGATTTAATAGTATGATGACAAGCCTAAGACCAAAAGACAAACAATAGATATTATATTAGGCTTATATTTAGACCTGCTGAAAATAATTGATTGGCTTTTTTTACCAGTATTAACTTAATGAAGTTAGATCAAGTAATCGATCATAGTCCTTTAAAGATTAACCCTGATAGTTACCTAGTCGATGCTATTATCTTGATGAATCAAGAAGAAAGCAATCACTTTCAACTAGCTAATTGTCAAGAATCATTACTATTTAATACAGAGTTTCACAAAGTAAATAGCTGTGTTTTAGTTGTAGAAGAAACACATCTGTTAGGGATCTTGACAAGCAAAGATATTCTGAAAATAACAGCATTGGGGCTAGATTTATCTAAAACAAAAATAGCAGAGGTAATGACACCAAAACCTATTACCCTCACCCTAGTAGATTCGCAAGATATTTTTAGAGCCTTGTCTCTTTTGCAGCAACATCAAATTCACCATTTACCAATTGTGGATACTCAAGGACAAATACTAGGAATAGTTAGCGAAACTAGCTTATTGCGAACCTTAGATTTAGTGAAATTAATGGGGACAGCAGAAGCCTTAAAAGAATGTTTACAACAACCAAAAAATGAAATTAATCAAATCAATCAGCAAATAGAACCAGTAAGAGAAGAGATTAAAAATTATTTACAACAATGGATGAATGAACAAGGGTTTCAAGAGATGCAAGTTAACCAAGAACTGCATCTAACCCTAGAAGAACTGCAAACTACCGAAGAAGAACTGCGTCAACAAATCGAAAAACTTGCCTTTGCCAATGAGACTATAGAATTAGAGCGTCAGCGATACCAGGATTTATTTGAATTTGCACCTGATGGCTATTTAGTAACTAACATATCAGGAATTATTCAAGAAGTTAATCTTGCAGCAGCTTCATTATTAGCCATAGAGCAAATATATTTAATAGGGAAACAATTAGCGGTTTTTATTGCTGAACAAGACCGTGATAGTTTTAGGTGTCGGCTGAAAAATTTACATCAGTTAGAAGAGTGGGAACTTTGTCTCCAACCACGAAAAAACCCAGCCTTTCCTGCTAGAGTCAGAGTAGCACCAGTCTACGATACCCAAGGTCAAACAAAAGGTTGGCGTTGGTTAATATTTAACATTAGCAAGCGTAAACAAACAGAAGCAGCATTAATCCAAGCAAGTGAAGAATTGGAAAAACGGGTATTAATTAGGACAAAAGAATTAGTAACTGCTAATGAATTATTGCAAGCAGAAATTAGAGAACGGGAGCAGGTAGAACAGTCATTCCGCAATAGCGAAGGAAGGTTTCGTAAATTTGCTGAAAACACGTATTCATTAATTTGGATTTGTCCCCTAGATAATCCCGATATAGAGTTCTATATTAATCCTGCCTACGAGACAATTTGGGGTCGTTCTTCCCAAGAATTAAAGGAAAATATTAATTCCTGGGGAGAAGCAGTTCATATAGAAGATCGCGATCGCATACTAGGAAAATTAAATGAATCTCATCGCAATCACCAGCCCACAGATCAAGAATATAGAATTGTCAGACCTGATGGATCAATTCGCTGGGTCTGGTCTAGAACTTTTCCCATCTACAATGAAGAGCAAGAAGTTTACTGTTATGGTGGCATTGCTGAAGATATTAGTGAACGGAAACAGGCAGAAGAACTGCTGCGGGAAAGTGAAGCGCGACTGACTTTAGCCTTAGAATCTGCCCAGATGGGTATATGGGATTGGGATTTGTTGAATAATAATACACTCTGGTCTCCTAATATGAGTCCATTGTATGGTTTACCCATGGGTACATTATCTCCTAAAATTGACGATTTAGTTAATTTAATTCATCCTGAAGATCGAGAGAATTTTATTAAAACTGTTAATTCCACCATTGAAACAAGAAGTGAATTTACCTGCGAATATCGAGTGATTTGGACTGATGGTAATATACATTGGTTAAACAGTAAAGGAAAAGCCTATTACGATAAAACCGGCCAAGCAGTGCGGATGATTGGTACAACTAGAGATATATCTGAACGTAAACAAGGGGAAGCAGCGTTGCAAGAAAGCGAAGAACGCTATCGCTCAGTAGTATCCGCCATGGCAGAGGGGATTTTGGTATTTCAAGCTGATGGTACTATCATTACTTGTAATTTTACTGCTGAAGAAATTCTTGGCTTGACCAGTGAGCAGATGATTGGACACAATTACTATCACGAAAATTGGCAAATTGTTGATGAAAACGGTCATGTTTTTTTGCAAGATGATTTTCCAGCAATATTTACCTTACGCACAGGTCAATCATGTTCTAATGTAGTGATGGGAATTTACAACCCAAATGGCCAATTGGTCTGGATTTCCGTAAATTCTCAGCCGCTATTTTATGAAAATCAACCCAGTCCCTATGCAGTAGTTATATCCTTTTCTGATATTAGCGATCGCAAACAGGCACAGGAGAAAATTTATGAACAAGCTGCCCTCTTAGATATTGTTACCGATGCAATTTTTGTTCGAGACTTTGAAAATAGAATCTTATTTTGGAATCAAGCTGCCGAGAAAATATACGGTTGGCAAAATCAGGAAGTAATAGGGAAAAATATTAGAGAACTTATTCAATCGCCAATTTCGCTTCAACAAGAAGCAGAAGCACTCAGCGCAGTTATCAAGTATGGTACTTGGCAAGGTGAATTAAATAGACTCACTAAATGCGGCAAAGAATTAATTGTTGAAAGTAACTGTACATTGATGTTTCATCCTAATGGAGAACCCAAATCTATTCTAACCGTAGACAGTGACATTACAGAAACCAAACAACTCCAACAACAGCTTTTACGCTCCCAGAGAATAGAGAGTATTGGTACTTTAGCTGGTGGGATTGCCCACGATTTGAATAATATATTAACACCAATCTTAGGATCAGCCCAAGTCTTGAAAGGTAGATACAACCAAAGCCAAGAGCTTCATCAGGAAATGCTGACAATGATTGAAAGCAACGCTAAACGAGGTGCAGCTTTAGTTAAACAAGTTTTATCCTTTGCACGGGGATTAAAAGGAGAGCGTTCCATCATTCAAGTTAAACACTTGATTATGGAAGTGATGGAATTTGCTAAACAAACATTTCCCAAATCTATCGAATTTACAACAGAAATAGCAGACGACCTCTGGGCTATTTCCGGGGATGTAACTCAAATCCATCAAGTATTAATGAATTTAGTAGTTAATGCTCGAGATGCTATGCCAACAGGAGGAAATTTGATCATTTCGGCTAAAAATATCTTTATTGATCAAGCTTATATCCGCATGAATCTCGATGCCAAAGTTGGAAATTACATTCTAATTACTATTACAGATACCGGAATTGGGATGTCTCCAAAAATATTAGAGAGAATTTTCGAGCCATTTTTTACTACCAAAGAAGTGGGATCTGGAACAGGATTGGGGTTGTCAATGGTAGATGGTATTCTCAAAGAGCATCATGGTTTTGTAAAAGTTTCTAGTAAGGTGGGTCAAGGCAGCAAATTTGAGATATTTTTACCATCTATCGAAGCAACCCAAACTATAGAAATCGACAACTTAGAAATGCTCCAAGGTCAAGGAGAATTGATTTTAGTGGTAGATGATGAAATTCAAATTTGTAATGTCACAAAAATAATTTTAGAAGGACACAACTACCGAACCATCTTCGCTAATAATGGAATAGAAGCGATCGCTATGTATGCCCAACACAAACATAACATCAGCGCGGTGATCATGGATATGATCATGCCAGAAATGGATGGCGTTATAGCCATTCGCACTTTACAAAAAATCAATCCTCAAGTGAAAATTATAGCTTGCAGTGGATTAAATCTCACCGATTTATTAACTTCTAAAGGCGATATTAAAGTACAGGGAGTTTTATCAAAACCCTACACAGCTAAGGAATTATTGCAAAACTTAAATGACATACTTGAACATTAAGGTAACAGCTAACAGGGAGAAGTGGAGTCAATACTGTTCGGTTAAGCAAATTTGTGAGCCGAAAAACCATGTAGAGACGTTCCACGGAACGTCTCTACTCCTTAATTGAGAAGTATTGCTTCCCTAGCAATTTCAACCCCTGATATTTCCTATCCCGTGGGTAAGTCTTAGTTATGTGCCGAAGAATTAAAAAAGCGATTGTTCTCTTTAATTAAACGGCTGTAAGTGCGTTGGGGGATATAATGCAGAGGATTATAACCTATAAACTTTAAAATTAGTACGCAAGCCCAAGAATATCTACCATTACTAATAGCTTCAATTAGTTGGTGGAATTGCTCTGGAGTAATCGTGCTATGACAATTTTTATGTCCCGAAGAAATTTGGTAGTTCATGACTAACCCTTGATATTATTTACTTCACTAAAGGTCTATAAAACGCTCTTGTCCCTAGACAAAATAATACTGTTGTTTATGGTTCAGTTTAGCCACATTGGCATCTTTTAATCAGTAATATACAGTTTCCCAAGACATTTATAAATTCAGGAAATGCCTATTTGAATAGTGTCACAAGCAAGCTTTACAAAATGGCAAATAACAGATAAACAAATTTTATTTTATGAGTAGTAAATTGCCTAATATAGACCGTATAAGAGAACATCAAGCAAACGAGCGAACTTTTTTGGCTTGGTTGCGTACTTCTATTGCATTAATTGGCTTTGGTTTTGCGATCGCTAGATTTGGTTTATTTTTACGTCAAATTAATGTGGCTATTACACAACAAGAAACTACTGTAAACCCCTTAATTAATTCTGAAAATTTAGGAATCTTTTTAGTAATATTTGGTATTATTACCATTGGTTTAGCAGCATGGAGATATAATCAAGTTTTCTGGCAAATTGAACAAGGTGATTATCGACCTAAACGTTTACCAGTTTTGATTATGACTGGAGCAGTTATACTTTTTGGTTTGCTTAGTATTCCTTTACTCTTAATAAGAAATCAAACACCTCAGCGTCCGTCTTCTCCACCCAAACAAAATCAATCTATTCATATTCGTTAATCTAAACTCACCCGAACCTCTACCCTATTTGGAAAACAAAAACAACCTGAAATACTTATGAATACTTGATTATTTTTTTTGAGTACATTATTAATATCTAATAGATAGATGATAAAAACAAAGATGATAATATCTAAAATATTGGTTAGAACTCAAAATAATTCATAATTGAAAATTTTGAATTAATAAAACTGTAGAAAATATCACAAATTAACTTACTAATGGTAGTTATTTTTAATGCTTATCTTTTTGCACTATTACTTATTAATCTGAAGCACCCTCCAGAAAAAATTGAACCAACCAGAAAAGACACAGGTAGAACAATCATGAACAAATCTTTTGCTACTATTGATGGTAATGAAGCGGTTGCGCGTGTAGCATATAAATTGAATGAAGTAATTGCGATTTATCCTATTACTCCATCCTCAGCAATGGGAGAATGGGCTGATGCTTGGATGTCAGAAAATAAACCGAATCTTTGGGGTACTGTTCCCAGTGTCACCCAAATGCAAAGTGAAGGAGGGGCTGTTGCTGCGGTACATGGTGCATTACAAACAGGTGCATTAAGTACAACTTTCACCGCTTCTCAGGGATTATTATTAATGATTCCTAATCTCTACAAAATAGCTGGAGAATTAACGAGTGCGGTTGTTCATGTTGCAGCACGTTCTTTAGCTACACACGCTTTATCTATTTTCGGTGATCATAGTGATGTGATGGCTGCTAGGGCTACTGGTTTCGCTTTTTTGTGTTCGGCTTCTGTGCAGGAAAGTCAAGATTTTGCACTGATTTCTCATGCTGCAACTTTAGAAGCAAGAGTGCCATTTATGCACTTTTTTGATGGGTTTAGAACTTCCCACGAAGTACAGAAAGTTGAATTATTATCAGATGAAGATTTACAAGCTTTAATTCCTCAATCTCTCATATTTGCTCATCGTCAAAGGTGCTTAACACCAGATAGACCAGTATTACGAGGAACAGCCCAAAACCCCGACGTTTATTTTCAATCTCGTGAAGGTGTAAATCCTTATTATCATGCCTGTCCAGATATTGTCCAAAAGATTATGGATAAATTTGGAGAAAGAACAGGCAGATATTATAAACTTTATGAATATCATGGTGTACCAGATGCAGAACGAGTAATTGTGATTATGGGTTCTGGTTGTGAAACGGTACATGAAACGGTAGATTATCTTAACAGTCAAGGGGAAAAAGTAGGAGTGATTAAAGTACGACTTTATCGCCCTTTTGATGTTGCCAGATTTGTAGAAGCCTTACCGAATAGTGTCAAATTTATAGCTGTTCTTGATAGAACTAAAGAACCAGGAAGTGCTGGCGAACCATTATATTTAGATGTGGTGACAGCTATTTATGAAGGATGGAAAAAAACTACATTTCCTAAAATTGTGGGTGGTAGATATGGACTGTCTTCCAAAGAATTTACACCTGCAATGGTGAAGGGAATTTATGATCATCTTCACAAGACTGCACCGAAAAATCATTTTACCGTCGGTATTCATGATGATGTTAGTTTCACTTCTTTAGATTTTAACCCCAATTTCTCTACAGAACCGGAAAATGTTGTACGCGCAATGTTTTATGGTTTGGGTTCAGATGGTACAGTTGGTGCAAATAAAAACTCTATTAAAATTATCGGTGAAGGAACAGAAAATAACGCCCAAGGTTACTTTGTTTATGATTCCAAAAAATCGGGATCAATGACGGTTTCTCACCTGCGTTTCGGGGCTGAAAAAATTCGTTCAACTTACCTAATCAACCAAGCTAATTTTATTGGTTGTCATCATTGGGGATTTATTGAACAGATTGATATTTTAAAAGCTGCGACATCTGGGGCAACTTTGCTGTTAAATAGTCCTTATGATGCCGATGATGTGTGGCAACATTTACCGTTAAATGTCCAGCAGCAAATTATTGACAAAAATTTGAAAGTTTACACTATTAACGCTAGTCAAGTGGCGCGAAATAGTGGTATGGGTAGGAGAATTAATACTATCATGCAGGTGTGTTTCTTTACTTTGGCTGGAGTATTGCCAGAAAAAGAAGCAATTATCAAAATTAAACAAGCCATAGAAAAGACCTATGGTAAAAAAGGCGCTGAAGTCGTCCGCATGAATTTACAAGCGGTAGATAATACCCTAGAAAATTTGCATGAAGTAAGTAATCGGTCATTGGTAATAGGTAATAGGGAAGAAAACAAATTATCAATTCCCAAACCCGAATTTGTTGAGAAAGTTTTAGGTAAAATCATGTTATGGGAAGGGGATGATTTACCTGTAAGTGCCTTACCTGCTGATGGAACTTTCCCTAGTGGAACTGCAAAATGGGAAAAACGCAATGTTGCGGAAGAAATTCCGGTATGGGATGGGGATGTCTGCGTTCAGTGTGGTAAATGTGTGATGGTTTGTCCCCATAGTGCAATTCGTGGGAAGGCTTATCAAGCGGGTGAATTGGTGAATGCACCGATAAGTTTTAAGTCTGCTAACGCTAAAGACAAAGATTTCGCTAACCAGAAATTTACCATTCAAGTAGCACCAGAAGATTGTACAGGTTGCAGTATTTGTGTAAATGTGTGTCCAGCGAAAAACAAGGTAGAAGCGACCAAAAAAGCGATTAACATGAGTCCGCAGTTACCAATACGGGAACAGGAACGGGAAAACTGGGATTTCTTTTTAAATTTACCCAATCCTGACCGGAAAACGTTGAAATTAAATCAAATTCGCCAACAACAACTGCAAGAACCGTTGTTTGAATTTTCTGGTGCTTGTGCTGGGTGCGGAGAAACTCCCTACCTTAAATTATTAACACAATTATTTGGCGATCGCTCTCTGATTGCCAACGCCACCGGTTGTTCTTCTATCTACGGTGGAAACCTCCCCACGACCCCTTGGACTAAGAACAGCGACGGACGGGGACCAGCATGGTCTAATAGTTTATTTGAAGATAACGCTGAATTTGGTTTTGGTTATCGTCTTTCTCTGGACAAACAAACGGAATTTGCACAGGAACTACTGCAACAATTCAGAGGTGAGTTAGGGGATAATTTGGTTAATGGTATTCTCAAAGCCGAACAAAACAACGAAGCGGATATTTGGGAACAACGGGAACGAGTCGCAACCCTCAAACAAAAGCTAGATGAAATTCTGCATAATGTAGAAACCTTCCATGGAACTTCTCTACAAAAATCCAAAATCCAAAATCTCAAATCTCTCGCTGACTATCTTGTGAAAAAAACCGTTTGGATAGTTGGTGGTGATGGTTGGGCTTATGATATTGACTTTGGTGGAATTGATCATGTCTTAGCTAGTGGTAAAAATGTGAATATCCTAGTTATGGACACAGAAGTTTATTCTAACACAGGCGGGCAATCTTCTAAAGCAACTCCCAAAGCCGCAGTTGCGAAATATGCGACTGGTGGAAAACCAGCACCAAAGAAAGATTTAGGTTTAATGGCGATGACTTATGGTAATGTTTATGTGGCGAGTGTGGCGTTAGGTGCGCGAGATGAACATACACTCAAAGCATTTTTAGAAGCCGAAGCTTTTGATGGACCATCATTGATTATTGCCTACAGTCATTGTATTGCTCACGGTATTGATATGACCACCGGTTTACATCAGCAAAAGGCTTTAGTAGACGCAGGAAGATGGTTGTTATATCGCTATAATCCGGCATTACAAACACAGGGTAAAAATCCCTTACAATTGGATATGAAAGCGCCTTCTGAATCGGTAGAAAAGTCAATGTATCAAGAGAATCGATTTAAGATGTTGACGAAGAGTAAACCGGAAGTTGCAAAGTTATTGCTAGAACAAGCACAAGCTGAAGTTAATGCCCGTTGGGAAATGTATCAATATTTGGCTAACAGGTAATAGGTAATAGGTAATTGGTAATTGGTAATTTTTAGCAAATTGTACAAAATTTAAGTTTTTGAGCGTTAGTGGAGCGATCGCACCCCTTCAACTCCCCAAATAGCGAACTGACAAAAGCCCTCCGAACACATATCTTACTTAAATTGTGATATAGTTAATCAATTGAGAGATTGAGTTAATATGGAAACGCAAGTAATTCTTGAATCTTTGCCAAAACTCAGTATAAATGAACGCTTAAAAATAGCTAAATTTGCTTTACAATTGGTTAATGAACAACAAGAATTTTTAACAAAAGAACAACAAAAGTACCAATTAGCATTAGCAGCAATTACAGCTATTGCAGATTATATACCCAATGGTGAATTAACTGTTTTCTCTGATTTAGACTCAGAAGATTTTTATAACTATCTAGATGAAAATTAACATAACTTGTAAAACTTATGTATAGAGGTGAAGTCTGGTTAGTTAATTTAGATCCAACTGTAGGCACGGAAATTAGTAAAAAACGTCCTTATTAAATCAACATAATGAAATATTGATAATGGTTTTGTGGTTCATTTGGTAGTTAATGGAAAACTTGACCTGTACAAATCAATCAAACCAGGAGAAGATTATGATCCATCAATCTGTTACTAAAGGTAGTAATCTTTATGCACAAGATCATAACTTGTGGTTAGAAAAAACTGCTTATTTATTAAAAAGTAAAAATTTTTCAGAATTAGAATTAGAAAATTTAATTGAAGAAATTGAAAGTATGGGAAGAAACGAGAAAAATTCTTTAAGAAGTAATCTTAGAGTGCTGATTATGCACCTTCTTAAATACAAATTTCAACCCCAAAACCGCTCTAATAGCTGGCTATATACAATCTATGAACATCGTCAAAGATTGCAAGAAGCATTTTTAGATAGTCTTAGTTTAAAAAGCTATTATATCGAAGTTTTTGATACTTGTTACCAACACGCTCGCAAAGAAGCAGCGATTGAAACTGGACTTCCTTTGTCTATTTTTCCTCAAGAGTGTCCTTTTTCTGTTGATGAAATCTTAGATGCTGATTTCTTCCCTGTCTAATTATAATTATTATTGTGTGAGATCGCAAACCACTCCGCAGAAATCGCACTCCTCAACTTCCCAACAGCGAATTGACAAAAGCCCTCCGGGCATCCAAGAAACAGCGCTTGCGCTATCACACTTCCTCAACTTCCTAAAATCTCTTTTTACCTCACGCAATGTCAAAAAAAATGGTATGATGAACTGGTAAGATGAATGAGTCATACATAATGATGAAAGTCACAATTACTTTAGAAGAAGACATTCTCCAATTTATTGATCAACAAGCAAAAGGTAATCGTAGTGCTTATATTAATGCAGTATTAGCAGAACAAAGACGCAAAATTTTAGAGACTGAAATAATTGCAGCACTCCAAGAAGATGCGAAAGATTTAGAATATCAAAATGAGATTTCTGCTTGGGATAATGTCGCTGGAGATGGTATTAATGCCAGAGAGTAATTTAACTTATAAACGGGGAGAAATTCGCTGGGTAAATCTTGACCCAACTGTGGGAGCAGAAGCACAAAAAATCCGTGCTTGTTTAATAGTTCAAAATGATATTATGAATCAATATGGATTATTAACAATTGTAATGCCATTTCGGCCAGGAAGTAAGCAAGCTCCCTATATTGTCAATGTAAAAGCAACAGCAACTAATGGATTAGATAAAGATCGTTTTATTGATGTTGCTCAGATTCGTTCTGTAGATTATCGTCGGGTTTTGGGGTTAGTGGGGATTTTAGAAGATGAATATTGGGAAGAAATTCGCACTGCGTTAGATGTGGTTTTGGCTTTTGGGGTTTAAGTTGAGCGATCGCACTCCCTCACCCTCCAAAAAGCGAACTGATAAAAGCCCTCCGGGCATCCAAGAAACAGTGCTTGCGCTATCGCACTCCCCTCAAATTCCCAAACATCTCTTTTTAACGAACCACAGAGACACAGAGAACACAGAGTAAGAGCGATACCTTCTCCTATCGGAGACACTACGTGAACGGTCAGCTTCGCTATCGCACTCCCTAAACTTCCCAACAGCGATACCTTCAGTTTTTAAATCTGATATACTGATAATATAGAAAAATAATCAAATCTAGAATTTTATGATTAACAATCACCAATCCATTGCAGCTAAATCATCAGCAAAATCCCGCAATGATTTATTACTAGAAATTGAACATACTCCAGAAGAATACATACCCGAATTATTACAAATTGTCCGGTTATTTCGTCAGAGTGTGACGATGAAACAGTCATTCTTAAAAAACTGGGAAAATGCCATTAATGAAATCAATGAAAGTGATACAACTAAAAAAGAACATAGAAAAACTAATATTAAAAGATTATTCGAGTCATGGAATGAATCAGATGATCAACAAGAACAACAAGAAAATTTAGAAATTATTGAATCAATGAATGGTATTTCAATTTAAAATAAAATGAGTAAGGTTATTGTTTTAGATTCTGCACCTGTGGGATTAATTACTAATCCTAAAGCGAACCCTTTAGCTCTACAATGTCAAGAATGGTTTTATAGTCTTTTTGAAAGAGGTTATGAAGTAATTTTACCAGAAATTATAGATTATGAAATTAGACGGGAATTATTAAGAGCAAATAAGTTATCAGGGATTAGAAAACTGAATCAACTAAAATCAGAAATTATTTATCTTCCTATTACCACAGAAGTAATGTTAAAAGCAGCAGAATTATGGGCTGAGGTGAGAAATCAAGGTAAATCTACAGCCGATAATAAGGCTTTAGATGGTGATGTTATTTTAGCTGCTCAATCTATTTTAGTTGCTAATTATGGAAATGAGGTAATTATTGCCACGAGTAATAAAAAGCATCTTTCTCTTTTTATTGATGCTAGAGAATGGGGAGAAATTTAGAGAATGAACTGATCACAAAGCGATCGCCTACAATCATCTATAATCAGCCTTTACTTAAAAAATACTATACACGGTCAGGGCGATCGCACCCCCTCAACTTCCCAAACAGAGATCGCACTTCTTCAACCCCCCAAAAGCAATACCTTCGGTGTTTAAATCTGATATACTGTTAATAGATCAAATTAATCATCAGTTTTACTTGATATTAATTAACTAGAATCTAAGAATATGAAAAAACATAAAACTATACAGCTACAATTGAAACCAGAAATAGAAGCTCGTCTGATTACCCAAGCTTCTAAACAAGGTTTATCAATTGAATCTTATCTTGAATCTTTAATTGAAGATAATTTGAAAAATCAAGAAGAAATATCTTTCTCTCAAGTAACAACTGAGGAAGATTGGGAAACAGCACTCATGAATTTAATCAATAGTCCTACTTTTGCTCTAGCACCACCACTTTCAGATGCAGCTATTAGTCGAGATACTATTTATACCAGAGAAGATGAAATGTTATGAAATATCTGGTAGATACTAATATTTTACTGCGTTTGGTACAAAAAAATAGTCCCATGCACCTTGATACTCAAAGGGCAATTTTAACGCTCAAAAAGCAAGGTAATTTTTTATGTATTATTCCACAAAATATAATTGAATTTTGGGCTGTTGCGACAAGATCTCTTGATAAAAATGGCTGAGGTTTATCTATAACTCAAGCTGAAGAAGAAAGCGAAAAACTTAAAAAGATATTTGTATTGGAATTGGATACACCACAAATTTTTACTGAGTGGGAATCTCTGGTTATTAAACATCAAGTGATGGGAAAACAGGTGCATGATGCACGTTTAGCTGCGGCTATGGTAGCTCATAATATTACACATTTATTAACATTTAATGTTGATGATTTTAAACGGTTTTCGGTTATTGTAGTTGTTGATCCACGGAGTATTGTTTAATCATATTAGAAGAGCGATGGCTTACCCGCCCACCGTAGGTGATCGCACTCCTCAACTCCCCCAAAAGCGAACTGACAAAAGCCCTCCGGGCATCCAAGAAACAGCGCTTGCGCTATCGCACTCCCTAAACTTCCCAAACAGCGAACTGACAAGTCAGAGCTTCGCTATCGCACCCCTTCAACCCCCCAAACAGCGATTCCTACGGAGTGCTTCGCTAAAACCTGAGTATATAATATAATTATACTATTAAGATTAATTAGTGTTTACTCAATATTATATTATCAAGAAAACAATGCCAGCAAAAGATATTTACCATGATGCCGTTAAAAACGCTTTAATTAACGATGGTTGGACAATTACGGATGACCCTTATAAAATCAAGTATAAAGATGCTGAATTGTTTGCCGATTTATCCGCAGAAAAACCGATTGCGGCCGAACAAAATGGACGCAAAATAGTTGTTGAAATCAAGAGTTTTCTTAGTCCTTCTCCCATGAGAGATTTTGAACTCGCTTTAGGGCAATATATTTTATATCGTAATTTAATTAACCTCACAGAACCAGACTATACAATTTATTTAGCTATTAAAGAAAGTACATACGAAAACTTTTTTACCAGAGATTCAATCAAAGAGATTGTCCAATTAAATCAAATTTTGATGATTGTAGTTAATGTAGAAAAAGAGGAAATATTACAATGGATAAACTAGAACAATATCAAATAGCAATTAAACAAGTTCTCACAGAATATCATAACTGGGTTTCTGGTGCAGCAAATTTAACTGATGAAAGTTGTTTGATTTTTGATGATAATAATCATCACTATATTTGGGGTTTTTTGGGTTGGGATGGGAAAAAAAGAACAAATAATATCCAAGTTAATGTCAGAATTAAAAATGATAAAATTTGGATAGAAGAAGATTGGACTGAAGAGGGAATAGCTAATGAGTTAATGAAGTTAGGTATTTCTAATCTTGATATTGTTTTAGCCTTTCACCCTCCTGAAGAAAGGAAATATACTGCATTTGCTACTGCTTAAATATTATAGCGATTCCTACGGAGTGATCCCACCCCTTCAACTTCCCAAATAGCAAACTGACAAAAGCCCTCCGGGCATCCAAGAAACAGCGCTTGCGCTATCGCACCTCCTGAACTCCCAAACAGCGATGGCGTAACCGCCCACCGGAGGTGATCGCACCCCCTCAACTCCCCAAATAGCGAACTGACAACTCAGCGCTTCGCTATCGCACCCCCTCCAACCTCCCAATACCCTTTTTTAACGAACCACAGAGACACAGAGAACACAGAGTAAAAGCGATACCTTCGGTCAGCTTCGCTATCGCACCCCCTCCAACCTCCCAATACCCTTTTTTAACGAACCACAGAGACACAGAGAACACAGAGTAAGAGCGATACCTTCGGTCAGCTTCGCTATCGCACTCCCTAAACTTCCCAACAGCGAACTGACAAGTCAGCGCTTCGCTATCGCACCCCCTCAACCTCCCAATACCCTTTTTTAACGAACCACAGAGACACAGAGAACACAGAGTAAGAGCGATCGCACTCTCTCCAACTTCCTAAAAGCGATCGCATCCCTTCAAATTCCCAACAGCGATCGCACTCCTTACAACTTCCCAAACAGCGATCGCACTCCCCTCAAATTCCCAAACAGCGATC
>NZ_JAYGHC010000016.1:44234-48892 GCF_034932285.1 Cronbergia sp. UHCC 0137 | reverse complement strand
GCACTCCCCTCAAATTCCCAAATAGCGATCGCACTCCTCCACTCCCCCAAAAGCGATCGCACTCCCTTCAACTCCCCAACAGCGATCGCGCCCCCTCAACCTCCCAAACAGCGATCGCATCCTTTCAACTTCCCCAACATCCTTTTTTATCTCATACAAAGTCGCAAAGGAAGAGGAAAAAGTTTTTAAAAACTTATATTTGACTTGTTCAATTACTTTGTTATACTTGATTTATAAACTAAAATATAAAGGAGAAAATAAACATGAATAATCAGCAAATCGCTTTCGATTTAGCCAAAGAATGGAGAACACAAGCAGTTTGGACTAAAGCTAATAAAATTCCTGGTATTAATCCAAATGTTTGGCGGCAAGATGTTTGTGGACATCTTATAAATAGATATGAGTATGGCAATCGTCATTCTGATTATGGATGGGAGATAGATCATATTACCCCACGATCTAAAGGTGGAAGTGATGCTATTTGGAATTTGCGTCCTCTTCAAGCACGCGCAAATGCTAGTAGACAAGCAGGATATTTAAATTGTTCAAACATAAATCAAGTAGAGTATATGAATTATTAGTTTTTGAGATAATAAATAGGTTGTATTTTCTAGTCATCTTACACAACCTATTGAGATTATCATTCATACTTCTTAAAAAATAGAATTTTATCCCTAGATATTGAATATGAATAGTAACAACATCCTAGAAACTTTTGAACCTGATAAATTTCCTAAACCCCCAAAAAAGCCTGAGAAGTTTCCAATCTCTCCTAAAAAGCCTGATACAATACCAAAGTTTCCTAATCAACCTAAAGGTATTTAATATCAACTTTTTGCAGCTAAAACAGACATTATAGGAATACTTTTTGAAGCCCAGTTTTTTGAACTATTATCAACTCTTAACTTTACCTGAAATCCTTGAAATGAAGGATTTAGATTATATTCCAATGTAATAGCCTTAACAAATTCTTCAATTTGTAATTTTCTGTTTTTTGAAACTATATCACGGTTTTCATTGGGAACTGATCCTGCAAACGTGAAAACTAGCCAAGCATTATTCCAAATAAATGCTCCTAATTTTTCTGTTAATAAGCTTATTGTCGTTTTTTCTTCTGGACGGAATCTTGTTTCATCTAAGCGAGAAACATAAATTAATGTGTTGATTGTTTTTAAATCAACATTATTGATTATCAAATCTAAATATTGTATGTCACACTCTAGATCATCTTCTGCTAGTCCTGGTGTATCAATCAGGCAAATATCACCTAAATGGCTAGTATGATCATAATGCCTGATTATTTTGGTACAAGCTTCGTATTTTGACGTTTCAGCAACAGGTTTGCCTAAAATTGAGTTAATAAAGCTTGATTTACCAACTCCAGTACGTCCAACAATTAAAAAATTACGCATTTCTACGATCTAACTCTAACCACAAACCTACTACAGTACCTAGTAAACCTCCAACTATTGCACCACCAGGACCGAGAAATAAACCTACGGCTGTTCCACCAGATGCAAGCCCTCCAATAAGACCTTTATTAATCTTATTTTTAATCTCTTCTTTTTGATTTTCATCTAGTTCAATTCGTGCTTTACCCGATGAAGAAAATACACTATCTTTCATAGCTGCTGCGAATGCTAAAGAACCGGATTCAGATGCTCTGACAAAAACTCTTGTAAAAAATTCTCCCAGCCATTTTTTGCCATCTGGTGTCGTTTCACTTAGGTTATCTACGGCTATAGATGGAATTTGATTAGCTGTACCTTCTTCTACATACTTAGCTATTTCTTTGCGTATTAATTCTGTTCTTATTTTTAAAGTTTCCTCATATTCTGAGGCAGTAACAGAATTAGCAAATGTAAAAACAATTACGGAGCATTTCCAGACTTTTTCACCAAACTCTTTTGAAAGACGTTTAATAACTTGTTTTTCATCACTTGTAACTCTAGTGTCATCTAGCCTACTTACAAACCACATTGAAACCATTTTTTGGATTTTTGGTTTCATTTCCTTCAAGTATTTTTGGTCATTACTAGCTTCTTCTTCATCACGAAGACCAGGAGTATCTACTATAATGAAATTGATACCATTTACTTTATGTTCATAAGTATCTACAGATTTTGTTGTGGCTTCATATTTACCAGTTTTAGCAACTTCACAACCTAATAAAGAATTGACAGTGCTAGACTTTCCAACTCCTGTGCGACCTGCTAAAACAAAAATAATCTGTTTATCAATTAATGTTTTTACCTTTTGTTTTAACTCATTGCTAATAAATGGCAAATTATCAATTTCCTGACAAAGTTTTTCGACATTTTCCTTTTCACTGCGAATTTCATATATACGCATTAAAGCAAGCTCAATGCCAAATTTGGCAAGTATATCCGCAAGTATTCCAGATGTTCCTAATACAACCATCCCTCCAAACATACCAGCCTGTCCACCAAGAATTGCTAAAGCTGATGTAATGGCTGCTGCGCCAAATAACCCTGTACTAGCCATGACAACTGCAAGTATTACTGCGGGTAATCCTAAAGCAGCTACTTTTCTTATAACTTCATCCATAAAGATAAACTCCTGAAAATTATTTAAAGAGTAGGTGTAACCTTATAATTTTTATTATTGCAAAATCTGGCAAATATTACTTAATATTGCGGGATAGCGTATAAAAAACTAGCCCTAAAAATAGTCAACTTTCTTAACTCTCTCTTTTCTTTGCGTCTCTGCCCCTCTGCGTGAGAAAAAAAGGGCATAGTCAAAAACTACACCCCTAACTATAACCTAAAGTTGCTTCACCTCACTCACTAACTTAGCCACCATATCCTTAGCGCTACCAAACAACATCGTTGTTTTAGCCTTATAAAACAACTCATTATCAACACCAGCAAAACCGGCACTCATACCGCGCTTAATCACAATAGTTTGCTTGGCTTTATCAACTTCCAAAATCGGCATCCCGTAAATTGGACTACTTGCATCACTACGCGCCGCCGGATTGACCACATCATTAGCACCAATCACTAAGGCCACATCAGCTTGTTCAAACTGGGGATTAATATCATCCATGTCGTACAACTGGGTATAAGGCACATTAGCTTCCGCCAATAATACGTTCATGTGTCCCGGCATTCTACCCGCTACAGGGTGAATCGCATATTTCACATCCACACCCATGCGTTCTAGTTGATCTGCCAACTCCCGGACGCTATGCTGTGCTTGAGCAACCGCCATACCGTATCCTGGGACAATTACCACAGAACGGGCATATCCTAACATCATCGCCCCTTCTTCAGGATCAATACTGCGAACAGGTTGACTACTTGCAGCAGCAGCACCACCACCAGTAGCAGTAGAGACTGAACCAAAGGCGCTAAATAAGACACTGAACAAAGAACGGTTCATCGCCTTACACATAATTTCAGTCAGGATGATACCCGACGCACCCACCAAAGCACCGGCGATGATTAACATATTGTTCATCACCACAAACCCAGCCGCAGCCGCAGCCACACCGGAAAGGGAGTTCAACAGCGAAATCACCACGGGCATATCACCGCCACCAATAGGCAGTACAAACATTACACCCAACACCAAGGAAACAGCTACCACTCCCAAAAATATGGGGAGACTATCTGGTGTGATGATTAAATAGGCACTTCCCGCCAAATAAGCACCCAACAGCATCAGGTTAAATGGTTGCTGCAAGGGGAAGGTAATCGGTGTACCGCTAACTAAACCTTGCAATTTCGCAAAAGCGAGAAAACTACCCGTTAAAGTTACACCACCGATTAACACATCCAATAACATGGAAATGTTCACATCAAGGGGAATCGGTTGAGAAGCATCTAACAACCGCCAAAATTCCGCCACTGCGATAAGTGCCGAAGATGCACCACCTAAACCGTTGAGTAAACCCACCATTTGGGGCATTTCGGTCATTTGCACTTTGTAAGCTACAACTGCCCCAATCACTGAACCAATGGCCAACCCGATCAAAATCATTTCGTAATTTAATACGTGTTGATCTAGCAAGGTGGCAACAATTGCTAACAGCATCCCCACCGCAGCCACAAGATTACCGTTTCTAGCTGTAGCTGGAGAACCCAGTTTTTTCAAACCGAGAATAAATAATGATGCAGCGACTAAATAAGTTAGCTGAATCCCCGTTGGTAAAAAGTCGCTCATGCTTTAACTTCCTTTTTTTTGAACATCTGTAGCATTCTGTCTGTGACGAGGAAACCACCGACAACGTTAACCATTGCCAAAATTACGGCAATTAAGCCGAGAATTACGGATAAGTTCGTGTTTCTCTCCCCAGCAGCTAATATTGCGCCGATTACAGAGATGCCGGAAATGGCGTTTGAACCAGACATTAAGGGGGTGTGCAGAGTGGGGGGGACTTTGTTAATGACTTCAAAGCCGATAAAAGATGCCAACACCACTACAAATAAGGCTGCAAGTAATGCTTCTGTCATGTCAATTTTAGATTTTTGGATTTTGGATTTTTGGATTTTACACACAAGCCTAGTCAGAACTGGAAACTCCGACCCCAGAACTCGAAACTCCGACCTCAGAACTGGAAACTCCAACCTCAGAACTCGAAAATCCGACCCCGGAACTCGAAACTCCGACCTCAGAACTGGAAACTTCGACCT
>NZ_JAYGHC010000016.1:36414-44209 GCF_034932285.1 Cronbergia sp. UHCC 0137 | reverse complement strand
CAGAACTGGAAACTTCGACCTCAGAACTGGAAACTTCGACCTCAGAACTCGAAACTCCGACCCCAGAACTCGAAACTCCGACCTTGGAACTTAAACTGCTACCGCTTGCAAGGCATCCTTGACCCGTTGATTACGAATTTCTCCACCATGGGTAACACAAGCAGCGTCCACAATGTCGTCACTGAAATTGATTGCCAAAGCCTTGTCTTTAATCAACAGTTGCATTAACGAAGTGACATTCTTGGCATACAGTTGACTGGCGTGTATTGGCATTGATGAGGGTAAATTAATCGGTCCAATGATGGTGACACCGTTCCAAATAATATCTTTACCAGCTTCCGTACAAGCACAGTTTCCACCTTGTTCCGCAGCCAAATCTACTATGACTGAACCCGGTTTCATTTGTGCCACCATTTCCTCCGTCACCAGTTGGGGAGCTTTTCTGCCTGGTACTTGGGCGGTTGTAATTACCACATCGGAATTTTTGACGTGTTCAGCTACTAATTCCTGGGTACGTTTTTTACTATCTTCCGAAATTTCTTTGGCGTAACCACCAGCGGCCACGGTTTCTTCTTCTAGCTTGACTTCAACGAATTTCGCCCCTAAACTTTGTACTTCTTCCTTCACCGCTGGACGAATATCAAAGGCTTCTACTACTGCTCCTAGTCTACGGGCGGTAGCGATCGCTTGCAATCCTGCCACACCAGCCCCCATAATAAATACTTTAGCGGGAGCGATCGTACCTGCCGCCGTCGTCAACATCGGGAAATACTTCGGTAAGGCCGCCGCCGCAATCAACACGGCTTTATAACCCGCCAAAGACGCTTGGGAAGACAAAGCATCCATACTTTGCGCCCTGGTGGTACGGGGAATCAATTCCATGCTCAAAGCTGTAATTTGGCGATTTGCCAATTGCTGCGCGATTACAGGATTGCCCAAGGGATTGAGAAAGCTAATTAAAACCGCCCCACTCTTAATTAAATCTACTTCAGAGCGTCCATCTTCCCTGACTTGGGGAGGACTAACTTTCAGCAAAACGTCAGCCTCACCCCACAATTTAGCCGTATCACTGGTAATTTTAGCTCCTGCTGCTTCATAGTCAGCATCACTAAAAAATGCCTTTTCCCCAGCCCCAGCCTCTACCCAAACTTCTAAACCTTGTTTGACCAATCGGCCTACGGTGTCTGGAATTAACGCCACACGACGTTCACAAACTTCAATTTCTTTAGCAACTGCTACTCTCATGAATTCTCCTAGAGATGAATACGCGACATCTCCCACTACTAAATCAGTATACCGATTGTAGTGGGGGCTTCCAAGACAATCCGGCTACTGCTTAGGAGACTCTTGGCTTTAAGAACCGGATAACCCCCGGCTCTATTCAAAATATTTATTGCTGCATTTTACGGTTAACAAATTGAAAAATTTCACATAGTTGCAAACAGGGTTACTTATTGCACATACTATGTTGATCATCCGATTTTCCATCTCAGTCTTCAGATTATTTTAGGGATTGAGAAATTTTAGTCAGCTTTTTTGAAAATATTGCAATATTAGTTAACTGTTACCGACGTGATGCAGCCAGATTCAGAAGTCAGGATAAAATTAAACTTTCTAGTTCACCATTTTTCCCGTCCTATGTTCCCTTTGGCACTTTTTTATGTATTTAACGTCCATGATCAAAAATACAGTAGTAAAGTTTAGTAACCAATACTAACACTCATTTACTGATTTCTATAGGAGCTTAATTATGCGACGTTTACTTTCTGCCTTCGCTGTGACTGGTTTTTTACTAACTGGTCTTCCCTCTATCACTTGGGCCCAGGGACAGGGTTTTACCTTGTTCAGTGGTGTAAGAGGCGAAGATCAACTACCTTTCCGGTTTGACTTCGGTGGTCAAACTAACTCTACAGAACGCTACCGTCTGGAAATTCCCGCTAAAAAAATGAAATTGGCAGTTGCCCAATTTGCTATTACTTACCCCAATTATTACAAAGGAATTTTTGATCCTCAAGATATTGAAGTCAGAATTAAAGGGAAAAAAGTTGCCCTCTCTGAGGTGAAATGGGATAAAGAAGGAAAGATTATCCAAATATTTCCCCAAGAACCAGTACCAGCAGGTAGCAAGGTAGAGTTAGTTTTGTCTAATGTCCAAAACCCACCAAACGGCGGAATGTATTATTTTCACTGCCAAGTCCTCTCTCCTGGTGATGTCCCACTACTCCGTTATCTAGGAACTTGGATTTTGAGCATTTCTTGATTAACTTGCCAAAACTTTATCCCTGATTTATCTTTATCGCCCGTAAAGTGATAAAATAGCAGATTGTGAGTTTTTATGAAAATAGTCTAAAAGGAGAACAGTATGCAGAGAACCCTGGGAGGCACCTGCCGCAAGAGAAAAAGAACCTCTGGCTTTCGGGCTAGAATGCAGACACCAACAGGTAGAAACGTGATTAGAGCTAGAAGAAAAAGAGGCCGTCACCGTTTGAGCGTTTAGTACAAATTGGGCGAAAAAGTATCTGTGGCTTTGCCTAAAGCAAATCGACTCAAATCGCGCCATGATTTCCAGGCAGTTTTCCGGGAAGGGATTCGGCGAAATAGTTCTCATTTCACCTTGAGAGCCTTAAAACCTGCACGCTTAAAAGAACCTTCTTTGGATGCTGCCCTGCCAATCACAAATCTGGCTAGTACAAAAATTGGCATTTCAATTAGTACAAAAGTGAGTAAACGCGCAGTAGTGCGTAACCGACTCAAGCGGCAAATTGGGGCAGCGTTGCATCAGTTATTACCCAACTTAGCCCCAGGATGGCGGATAGTGTTGGTTGTGAAGACAAACGCAGTAGAATCGGAGTGCGTAAGCCAACAATTTCTGCAAGAATTAAAGCAGTTGTTGGCACAGACTGAGGTATTCGATGGGAATTCGTGAAGAAGTTTATTATGAAGGCGGACCCCATATAGGGGATTTGATTCTTAATTTGATGATTGGGTTAACGGTGGTGGGCATACCCTTGGCTATTGGCGCAATTGTCAGAGCTTTGTGGCTGCGTTATCGAATTACCGATCGCCGAATTGCGGTGATGGGAGGTTGGCTAGGACGCGATCGCACCGACGTGATTTATTCAGAAGTGGCGAAAATCGTCAAAGTTCCCCGTGGTATCGGCATTTGGGGAGACATGGTGGTGACGATGAAAAACGGTAATCGCATTGAAATGCGGGCAGTTCCCAAATTTCTAGAAGTCTATGATTACATTAACGAAAGAATCATTGCCAAAAACCCCGAATTTAGCACCGCTAAGAAGTAGTTGGCCAAATTTTGGTCAAAATAATATAAATGTGCGGCTATCCGTAGCCATGTCTAGTCGCACATAAATCATGATTTAGATAAATTAGATTCAGTTCAGTTAACAGTAGCTCAGGTTAAATTCACAATAATGGATTTTGGTATCGGGTTTCTCTCAAACAACGTCATGCTGCCGATCATAGACTTCTTCTATGGTTTTTTTCCTAGCTATGGTTTGGCGATCGTTGCCTTGACATTGATAATCCGCTTTGCGCTCTACCCCCTGAGTGCTGGCTCTATTCGCAATATGCGGCGAATGCGGGTTGTCCAGCCTCTGATGCAAAAGCGGATGCAAGAAATTAAAGAACGCTATAAGGATGATCCTCAAAAACAGCAGGAGGAAATGGTTAATGTCCAAAAGGAATTTGGCAACCCCTTAGCCGGATGTTTACCTCTGCTCTTGCAAATGCCAGTATTATTAGCGCTGTTTGCAACCTTGCGGGGTTCACCTTTTTCAGGTGTTAACTACTCGGTGAATCTACAAGTCTTCCCTAGCGAACAAATCGAACAAATTCAGCCCCAAGCCTTTGCTACTCCCCCACAAAATATCTACATTGCTGATGGAGAACATACCAAAATTACCGCCATCTTGCCATCAGGTAATAAGTTGGCTGTGGGAGAAAAAACTAAGATCCAATATCAAACAATCGAAGGTAAACCCTTTGATTTGCTCTTAGCAGAACATCCAGAAACTAAGTTAACTCCTGAATGGAAAATCACCAAGGGCGAAGAGCGGGTTAAAATTGATAACCAAGGCAATATAGAAGCCTTACAGCCAGGAGACGTGACCATACAAGGCTCAATTCCCGGACTGGCAGCAGATAAAGGCTTTCTCTTTATTGATGCTTTAGGTAGGGTGGGTGCAGTTGACCCCGATGGCAAAATACATTGGGACATCGTGGGGATGATTGTTTTCTTTGGCATCAGTCTCTACGTTAGTCAACTACTTTCTGGGCAAAATTCTAGTGGTGGCAATCCACAACAAGATACAGTTAATAAAATCACTCCCGTCATCTTTTCGGGTATGTTTTTGTTCTTCCCCCTGCCAGCCGGGGTGTTGATGTATATGGTGATTGGTAACGTTTTTCAAACCCTGCAAACCTATATTCTTTCCCGCGAACCTTTACCAGAAGCATTGCAAAAGCTGGTAGAAATCCAGGAAAAGGAAAAGGAAAAGGAAACCGCAACCGCAGAACAAAAAACGTTGCCATTTGAACCAAAAAGTTCTAAGAAAAAGGCTACAGGGTGATTATGAGCAACATTTCTATGCAGCATGGTGAACAGTGGTTAAAAACCCTGGTGGAACTGGTTGGTATATCTACTGAAGTTAGGGGCAATTTAGAACCTGCCCCGTTTTTCCATCAAGATTCACCAGCAGGAGAAAATTATTGGTTGACGATTGACTCAGTAAATTTAAGCCCAGAAGAAGTAAGAACTTTGATTGGGACTAATGGTGCTGTGCTGGATGCCATGCAGTATTTAGCAAATTCGGTTCTCAATTTGACTCAACCAGAAGAAGAACAGATTTCCTATACGGTTGAGTTAAATGGCTACCGTGTCAGACGACAGACAGAAGTTCGCAATTTAGCAGAAGCAGCAGCCCAAGAGGTGCGTTATTCTGGTAGAGAAGTAGAAATTAAGTCTCTGAGTTCTGGCGAACGGCGACAAATTCACAACTTTTTTAAGGAGTTTGCTGACTTAGAAACCTTCAGTCGTGGTAAAGAACCCCATCGTCATTTGGTTGTCCGTCCTGCGTCTGAAGTATCAGAAGTTGATGAGTATCAACGTTAATGGTAGGAACCCCCCAGATGTTTCTCTGGGGTGAATCCAAAATCTAAAATTGTTTGACGTTGTTGGTGAGGATATCTCACAAATCATAATGGACGCAATCTTTATTCCGCAGCTAATCCAAGCCCCAGAGCGGACAGAAGAAATTCAAGTGAATGAGTTTTTGCCTGATCTGGAAACTTTGACCCCTGTGCGTGGAGTTGTTCGTGTGCAGCATCAAGGCACTTATTTAGATGTATCTGGTCAGGCCGAAACAATTATTACTTGTACCTGTAACCGTTGTTTGCAACAATATAATCAGCGTTTAGCTGTTAATACTCAGGAAATTATCTGGTTAGATAGAAATGCTAATCAAGCTGAAGACTTACCTTTAGAAAGGGAAGTGGTGATAGAAGATTTAGTGGAAACTTTATCACCTGATGGTGATTTTCATCCTGGTGACTGGTTATATGAGCAGATGTGTTTAGCGATTCCTCACAGGCAGTTGTGCGATCGCAATTGCCCAGGTATTATCAATGCTGTTGCTGGTATAGTTGAGGAGACTATTGATAGTCGTTGGGCTTCGTTGCAAAACCTGAAAAAGCAACTCCCTGATTTGTAAGTTGATAGATATAGCAGGAGTCAGGAGTCAGGAGTCAGGAGTCAGGAGTCAGGAGTCAGGAGTCAGGAGTCAGGAGTCAGGAGTCAGGAGTCAGGAGTCAGGAGTCAGGAGTCAGAATTAAAACTCTCCTGAAAAGGTTGTAGAGACGTTCCATGGAACGTCTCTAAAAAGGTTCTAAGAAACACATATTTGATTTTCACCAGATGTTTAAAGGGTTGAAAATGCTGGATTCCCTGTTGCCTAAAATAAACGAGCGATCGCTTGCGGGAGTGGTAGTATGATTATCAATAATAATCCCATTGCCAGTAATCCCAAAAGATCACGTCCATTGTCTAATTCCGTGACATCATTCATCGCTGGTTCATCAATCAAGGGAATAAATAATAAAATAATTGCCCAGAGCAAAAATTCCTCTTGAATTAAAGAAAGCAATAGTAACAACAAACGAGCAACTTGACCAATTACAATAGCTGTCCGTTGTCCAAACATAGCATGAACAATGTGACCTCCATCTAATTGACCCACGGGCATCAAATTCAAGGCTGTGACAATCAAACCCAAAAACCCAGCTACGGCTACCGGATGTAAATTAATAGCGGAGTTTGTTGTTAATTCACTTCCTAAAGCCAACCTTGAGAGTAAGGCAATTAAAATAGAATAAGACGGGTTGAGGGCATTGGTATTTAAAAATCCTGTTTTTGCCGTTAAAGGTACTACATCAGAATGGCTTAAACCCCATAAAATTAGGGGTAAAGTCACCACAAAACCCGCAATGGGTCCAGCGATACTCACATCAAATAAAGCTTTGCGGTGGGGAATGGGACTTCGCATTTGAATGAATGCACCAAAAGTTCCCAAGAAAAAAGGTACAGGAATAAAATAAGGCAGAGTTGTACGAATTTTATATAACTTGGCTGTAATATAGTGACCAAATTCATGAATACCCAAAATAGTCATTAACCCTAAAGCATAGGGTAAACCTTTAAAGATTAGATTAAAATCAGAATTTAGCTTTGTTGGCTCAATACCAGCAATTTTTACCCCGACTAAAGTAGTAGTCACCAAAGTAGCAGCAAATAATAATAGGGCTAAACCTGGCTTAGTTAACTGTTCTTGATCCTGATTAGTTTTTGATTTAGCAGCTTGGGCATTGGGAACAAGGACAAAAAAGGGCTTACCATTCATCCCTTCTTGAAAGATTACCAGAAAGCGATCGCCAAATTGTCCCTCAATATTAGTTTTAATTCTTTGGTAAGCATTACTGGGTGTAGTTCGTAACTGACCACGACAAATTACCGCTTGAGGTCGATACTCAATATTTTGGATGTAGTATACAGACCAAGGAAAACAATTTCTGAGATTGGTTTCTTCTGCTAACTCAATGGGACGCACTGGTTCTGGTTCTGGTGCAGGACTGTTAGGTAATTGTAATTCTGTCGTTGGGGTGTGGGTATCTGCTGGTAATTGACGACCCCTCTGAAATAAAACCCAATATAAGAGCAAAGAAACAAGAGATGGCCAAATGATCAGCCCTGGTGGGGGTGGTATTTTAGCACCATTAATCAGCGTCCAACCGCTCAAGATAAATGCTGGTGTCATCAATACCAGCCACAACAACCATACGGGAGTTTGGGTGATGTCAGCAACACTGTGACGCACGATTAGATAAGTAGCCAGCCCCAGTAACAGGAGAATCCAAAATGCCATGTTAACTTCACTAATTTGACAAAATACTCTACTGTTGCGCTTTAAGTTCGTAAATTTAGACAGTAGACCGTTTGAAGATTTTACCCAAAAGAACAATAATCAAATCTTTCTTTGGTCAAAAATTAAATCTTGATGATACAGCGCGATTGATCTGAACTGCAAAATTTTTTAGGTTCATTATCTCCATCATACCGTTAATTTAGTTGGATACTTTTGGAGGGCATCCTTTGGGAGGTGAAAAGTCCAACAAAATTGATCGATTTTTCCTCTCCCTGTTGCCCTTTAACTTTCCCTTTCCCTCCCCCGCCTCCCCTGCCTCCCCCGCCTCCCCTGCCTCCCCTGCCTCCCCTGCCTCCCCT